>DATCFS010000121.1:0-7818 GCA_036509375.1 Acidimicrobiales bacterium | reverse complement strand
GGCCATTCATCGTCTCTCGCCGCAATGCGCTACCAGCACGCGACGAAAGATCGTGATCGCATCATCGCTGACGCGCTCGGAATGATTGCCAAGCCGATCGTCGTAGAGCCTCCGTCGTAAAACTTTGTCTAAAAGTTTTTGGCGGTTTGGTACTCAATTGCATCATCTTCCACCTTCCAATCGAAGTGTTTTGGCGCGTCATTTTGGGCACCTACGGGCACCCCGTGAGACCGTTTGGGCACCTATGGGCACTTCACAGTGGTCTCTCGCGGTCACTCATGGTTACTCGTGGTCACTCGAAAGTACTTGAAAGCATTGCGCTCTCAACGAAAATCGTGAGAGCGGGTGACGGGGATCGAACCCGCATGGCCAGCTTGGAAGGCTGGAGCTCTACCATTGAGCTACACCCGCGCGTCTCAAAAGAGACTTCGGACATTCTACGACACGCCATTAACGTGGTGAGGTGGAGGGTACGTTCTATGACCAAGTCGGTGGTCGCGCGTTCTTCGAACGACTGGTCGGCGCCTTTTACGACGAAGTGGCTAACGACGAACTGTTGCGTCCGATGTACCCTGACGATCTGACTGAGTCCAAACAACACTTCGAACTCTTCTTGGAGCAGTACTGGGGGGGTCCCAAGACCTACGAGGAAGTGCGAGGACACCCCCGACTGCGAATGCGCCACGCACCCTTTCGGATCACCAAGGCCGCTCGTGACGCCTGGCTGATGGCCATGGCCACCGCGCTCGAGAGCCTCCGCGACCGGTTGAGCGATGAGCAGTTCGTTGAACTGCACTCCTATTTCGAGATGGCCGCGCACCAGATGCGTAACGTCTAGTCGCGATATTCACAGGACTTTCACGAGGGATGCGCCGAAGTACCTCGCTCGTGTTCGTACGCTTGTACGTATGGGACAACGACTGACCCTTCGTGACGGTGAGGTCAGGATTATCTCTGTGACACCGGTCGCGCGAGGCATCGCGCGCCCTACTCTCGTCGCGGTCGTGATGATCGCTGCCGTCATTTTCGGCGCGAAGCACGTCCACTTCGTCCATCAACACGAGATACTCTTCGGTCTCGTTCTCGCCGGACCGTTCATACTCGTAACGCTCACCCGAGTGTGGCGTTGGCGCTCGCACAAGATACACGTCACGAATGACCGCATCATTATTGAGCGTGGCGTCCTTGGCCATCGGCGAAGCACCATTGAACTCCACGACGTTGCCGCGATTCGGATTGATCAGCGGGTTTCGGAGCGACTCACCCGACGAGGAGTCATCCTTCTCGAGACGGTGGCCGGGACCATCTTCGTCGGCAAGGTTCGTCACCCCGACGCCCTCTGTCGATTGATCGATGCCGAACGTCTCAATATCCACGATGAACGGGTGCCCTTCGACACCGTCTTTTCGTTCGACGACCCCGATCCCTTCGACCCCGAGGCGTTTCCGAATCAGCGCCAACAGCATCGACGTTATGAATGATTTGCGGCGCGACCCGATACCGTAAATGTCATGACCAATCGTTATCGATGCACCGCATGCGGAAACCTGACGCGTTTCGACGTCGTGGAGACGACGTCGGTCCGGTCGTTTCACCATTACACCGTCGGTGGTGATTTGAACATCGAAGAGCCCGAGATCATTGCTCACAACGTGGAGTCAGTGACGTGTCGATGGTGCGGTCACGGCCGTGGGGTCGAGCCCATCGTCGAATCCAGTGACGCCTGACCTCAACGTTCATTCCTTCGATCCTCCCCGTGAGCGTTCGGCTCCTGATTCGCTGAGCGGGTACTGGTCGAACGGTACCGATGCGGTCATGGCGTTGACGCGCCTCACGTTGCTCGTTGCGATCAAGCCCAACTGCGACGGATGTCGAGCGTTCCTCGACGCACCCCTGCACGAGTTCGAAGGGGTGGACGTCGTCTTCGTGGCTGCGCTCGACGACGACGAGTGGGCCGGCAGTTCGCGTCGCGTTCTGATTGCGCCCGACGCCCTTGATCGCTTGGACGTACGGTGGCCGCCGTTCTACGTCTTGATCGATCCGCTCGCGCACGCCGTGATCCGTGAAGGCGTCGTCTTCGGCCCGTCGCAAGTGGCCGCGGAGATTGCGCAGTTCATTACCCGCTGACGTGTCACAGGCACGTTGCAAAGTTGTTAGGAGTGAAAGGTGCAACGATGACTGACGGCGTTGAGTTCTCTATCAGCTGTAATGACTGCGTACGACGAGGTACGCCGGACTGCGACGACTGTCTCGTAAGTTTCGTGCTGGGCGACACGCCCGACGAACTCGTCATGACGAGTCACGACGCCGACGTCGTCCAACTCTTCACCTCCCAGGGCATGATGCCCCGTTTGAAGTTTCAGCACCGTTGCACCTCCGATCAGGAGATTGACGTCACTTCCTAGTGGGTAGCGTGGTGCAATGGCGCGACACCTCCTGGTGACCAACGACTACCCCCCGAAAACCGGTGGTATCCAGGTCTACCTTCACGAACTGTGGTGCCGTCTCGAACCCGGTCGGGCAGTGGTGCTCACGGCGTCATCGCACGAGAACGCTCCGGCATTCGACCAAGCGAGTGAGCTGGTTATCGAACGTGTGAGGGCCAAGACGCTGTTCTTCCCCACACGTAAGGCCCGAAGGACCATTGAATCGGCCATTGCACGCCACGGCGTCGAACTCGTACTCCTCGACCCCGCGTGGCCGCTGGGACTCCTCGGGCCCCGTCTCTCGGTACCCTACGGCGTGATCGTCCACGGCTCCGAGGTGACCATTCCCGGACGACTTCCCCTCATTGCCTCCACGCTTCGCTACGTTCTTCGTCGAGCAGCGGTCATCATTTGTGCCGGCTCCTATCCCGAAGCCGAAGTACGTCGTAACGTCGCCGAACTGACGCCCGCGATCATTCAGGTGCCCCCCGGTGTCGACACGACGAGGTTCGTGCCACTCGATCCCGCGCTTCGACCGCAGGTCCGTGCGTCATTAGGATTGCGTCCCCGATCGTTCCTCGTCAGTTCCTTTTCGCGCCTCGTGCCACGAAAGGGTATGGATACGTTGATCAAGGCGTCGGCGCGTCTTCAGTCGGAGTTCCCCCAACTCGAAGTCGCCATCGGCGGCACCGGTCGTGACCGTAAGCGCCTCGAGCAGTTGGCCAGCAAGTTGCAGGCGCCGGTCACGTTCCTTGGGCGCGTCGACGACGACGCGCTCGGTCCGTGGCTCGGAGCAAGTGACCTCATGGTGATGGACTGTCGAAGTCGTTGGTTCGGATTGGAGCAAGAGGGTTTCGGCATTGTGTTCGTGGAAGCGGCTGCGACCGGCGTCGCCCAAATCGCGGGACTTTCCGGGGGAAGTCACGAAGCGGTCCAGAACAACGTCACCGGCTTGGTCGTCGGTGATCCACGCAGCGACACCCTGTTGGCCAAGGCAATTCGCGCACTCGCGCTCGACGACGATCGCCGTTCGCGCTTTGGTCGTGCCGCCCGAGAGGTGGCGGTAGCGCGATTCGACTGGAACGCGCTCGCCGCGACGTTATCGGCCCGCTTGGCCCCCTTCGACCACTTCGTCGCCGACAAGGCTTCGTCGTAAGGTTGTCCGGGAGGGGGAATCGTGGCGCAACGGGCAACGGAATCAATAAAGGTCAACGCCACCCCCCAGGTCGTCTACGACGTCGTCACCGACTTCGAGCACTACGACAACTGGGTGAGTGACCTCAAGCGAATTGACATTCTTTCCCGTGACGACGAGCAACGTCCACTCGAGATCGAGTTCCGCGCCGCCGCCTTCGGCCGCTCGACCACGTACACCCTGCGTTACGACTACAGCCGCGCTCCGTCGCAGTTGAACTGGCGCCAGATCGAGGGCGACCTCACCGAGACGTTGAACGGTCAGTACCGCTTCGAAGAGAGTGAGGGCGCCACGAAGGTCACCTACGACCTCGAAGTCGAACTGCTCGTGCCGATACCGACGTTCATCAAGTCCCGCGCGGCCTACCGGATTCAAACTCAGGCGTTGCGCGAGTTGAAGGCGCGGGCCGAGCAACTGCAATGAGCGACGTCGCAATCGGCGTTGACGTCGGAGGAACGAAAGCGCTGGCCCTTATGGTCGCTCGCGACGGGCGGGTGCTCGGCGAACTGCAGGCGCCCACGCCGCACGCCCACTCCGAGAGCCTCGGCGCACCGACCGCGCAGGTCGTGACCGGTCTCATCGAGGAACTGTGCGCGGTGCAGGGTCGCGACGCGTCCCACGTGTCGATTGGGGTTGGTCTTCCGGGCATGATGCGACGCGACGGTCTCTTGGTCTACGCGCCCAATCTGCAAACGGCGTCGGGCGTGGAGCTCGGTCCACTGCTGAGCGCGTCGTTGCGTAACGCCAACGTGTTCTGCGAGAACGACGCCAACTGCGCGGCGCTGGCGGAACACGAGTGGGGCGCCGGACGCGGCATCGACGACTTCGTGATGGTCACGCTCGGTACCGGCATCGGCGGCGGCGTTTTCGCCGACGGACACCTCGTTCGCGGACGCAGTGGCTTCGCCGGCGAGATCGGTCACATGGTCGTGGTCGCGCGCGGCGCCGCCTGTCACTGCGGCGGCCACGGCTGCTGGGAACGCTACGCCTCGGGTGGGGGGCTCAATCGACTCACCCGCGAAGCGGCCATCGAGGGACGACTGCCGGCGTTGGTCGCCCAGCGCGGCAACGCCGCCGCGGTGCGCGCGGAGGACGTCACGGCCGCCGCCGCCCAGAACCTCGACGAGGCCGTCGTCATCCTTCGCGAGATCGGTTGGTGGTTGGCGCTCGGATTGGCCAATCTCGCCGCCATTCTCGACTGCGGTCACTTCGTCATTGGGGGAGGACTCTCTTCGGCCTCGGACCTCGTGTTGCCGGCCGCGCGTCAGTATCTCGTGGACCTCGTCGAGGGCCATTCGGCACGGCCCGAGATCACCGTCACGTCGTCGATGTTCGGACCACGCTCGGGCGCCATGGGTGCCGCGCTCGTCGCCTTCGAGCGCCGCGCATGAAGCTCGGTGTCCTTCTCCCGACGTTTCGAAACGGTGCCGACGACGCCTTCGCCTTCGCCGATCAAGCGGCCGAGGCGAAACTCGACGGCGTCTTCGCGTACGACCACCTGTGGCCGATGGGCTCGCCGACTCGCCCCTCGCTCGCACCGTTCGCACTACTCGCGCTCGTCGCTCGTCGCTACGAACAACTGAGCGTCGGGCCACTGGTCGCGCGCGTTGGACTGGTCGGCACCCGCCACCTGGTGCAACAGTTCCACACGTTGGCGCGCCTCGCTCCGGGGCGCGTCATTGCGGCCCTCGGCACCGGTGACAAACTCTCGGCGGCGGAGAACGAGGCCTACGACATTCCACCGCTCTCGGCAGACCAGCGACGATCACTCCTGAGCGACACCGCGCGCACGGTGCAGGCCATCATGCCCGTGTGGTTCGGCGCCGGAAGTGACGCGACCAACACCGCCGCACGCGAGGTTGGTGCGACGATCAACCTCTGGGACGCGTCGCCCGAGAAGGTCGCCGACGTGGCGAAATCAGGTCCGGTCAGTTGGGCCGGTCCGCCGCCCGACGATCTCTTCGCCACGCTCGACGCTCTCCGTGAGGCCGGAGCGACGTGGGCCGTCCTCACTCCTCAGGCCGACATCGCACAACTAGGTATCTGGCGCCACGGGAATGAAAGTAACGTTCGCTGATGGAATTTCGTCGGATCAATGGACTACCGCCCTACGTCTTCGCCCAGATCAACGGACTGAAGGCCGAGGCGCGCACGCGCGGGCGTGACGTCATTGATTTCGGTTTCGGTAATCCCGACCTGCCCAGTCCCGACATTGCCGTCGCCAAATTGGCCGAGGCCGCGAACAATCCCCGCAACCACCGCTACAGCGCCAGTCGCGGCATCCCCAATCTCCGTCTCGCGATGGCCAACCGCTACAAGGCGCTCTTCGACGTTGACGTCGACCCCGACACCGAAGTCGTCACCACAATCGGGGCCAAAGAGGGTCTCACCCACCTGATGTGGGTCTTGCTCGGTCCGGGCGACAGCGCCATCGTGCCGACGCCCAGTTACCCCATACACCTCGCCGGTCCGGGCTTCGCCGGCGCGAACGTCATCACGGTGCCCATTCACGACCCCGGTACGTCCAGCATCGATCCCGGCGACGACTTCTTTGACGGTCTGGTTACCGCGTGGGAGGGGGCGGCCGTGAAGCCGCGCGTGATCATCTGCTCCTTCCCGCACAACCCGACCAGCGCATGCGTGGACCTCAACTTCATGACGCGACTCGTCGAGTTCGCACTCAGCCACGACGTCATTATCTGTCACGACTTCGCCTACGCCGACCTCGGCTTCGATGGTTACAAACCGCCCTCAATCCTGCAGGTGCCGCGCGCCAAGGAGTGTTGCGTCGAGCTCTACACGTTGACCAAGTCGTTCTCGATGGCCGGATGGCGCGTGGGCTTCCTCGTCGGCAACGCCGAGATCGTCGCGGCCCTGACGAAACTGAAGAGCTACCTCGATTACGGGACCTTCCAACCGGTGCAGATCGCCGCGATCGTCGCTATGAATGAGGCGACGGAGTATCCCGAACAGCTTCGCGTCATCTACCAGTCGCGTCGTGACGCGTTGATCGACGGACTGCACCGTATTGGGTGGCACGTGACGCCGCCGCGCGGTTCGATGTTCATTTGGGCCCCGGTGCCCGATCCCTACCGCGAGATGGGCTCGCTCGGATTCGCGAAGTACCTCATTGAAGTGGCTGACGTCGCAACGAGTCCCGGGGTGGGCTTCGGCGACGGTGGCGACGGCCACGTTCGCTTCGCGCTGATTGAAAACGAACTACGCACCGGCCAGGCCATCAGAAATCTGCGCAGGGCCCTCCCGAAACTCGTTTAGGGTTCGCCTGCTCCCGGTGTCGCGACCCGCACCATTTCAATGCGTCCGCGCGTGACGTCGGCGATCTTGAAGCGGTCGCTCGTGGGTGCCGTCATGACGTAGAGGTTTCGCCGGTCGTCACCGCCGAGCATGCAGGCGAATGCGTGCTGGGTCGTCGTGACGGTCGCTGTTACCTCGCCGCCCTCCTTCACTCGCGAGACTTGGTTGGCAAGGGCGTTGGCGTACCAGATCTGTCCGTCGGCGTCGAGGCACATCCCGTCGGTGGCGGTGAATTCAAACTGCGCCCAGACCCGACGATGGGAGAGCGTCCCGTTGGTCGCGACGTCGAACGCCGTCAGCCTCGAACCCATCGTCTCGCCAATAATCAACGTGGCGCCGTCGGACGTGACGACGGTGCCATTGGGGAACTCCAACTCGGGAACGACCTGGACCACGTGGCCCTCGGGGTCGAGCACTACGAGATTGGTCGACGGCGGGGGCGAGGCGAGGAAGGCCTCGATTCCCATCTCTTTAAGGCGGGTGTCCAAGTCGAAACCGAAACTGCCGACGTAGCTGTACCCGGCGGAGGAGACCAGCATCTCGTTGGCCCAGAACTCGCAGTGCTCGCCGATGTCGGCGAAGACGCTGACTTCATTCTCGTGAAAACGAAGGACTTTCTGGTCGAGCATTGAGACGCAGAGCAGGTCACCGCAGGGCAGCCAACCCATTCCCGAGGGCTGCGTGACGACCTCGTGTTCGATCCTCTCGTCCGATCCGTCGGCGGACATTGAGTAGATGGCGCGGCGATAAAAGTCCGAGTACCAGAGACGCCCCTCGTGCCATCGCGGACCTTCGCCGAACGCCAGTCCGCCGCGAATGACCGCCGATGTGTATTCCTCCACTAGACCCCCCACGCCGATGCTCGAAACTACTTCGTCTAGG
>DATCFS010000120.1:0-5231 GCA_036509375.1 Acidimicrobiales bacterium | reverse complement strand
CCTACCTCGCCGATTTGCACGCCTTCGTGACCTGGGCCGGCGAGGTGGCCGTCACTCGACCGGACGACGTCACGATGCGCGTGTTGCGCGACTACCTGGCATTCATGACCGAGCGTGGTGACGAGCGGTCGTCGATCATTCGCCGTCGTGCGTCGTTGCGCAGCTATTTCTCCTGGATGGTGCAGCGCGGTCACCTGGACGAGAGTCCGGCGGCACGACTGTCCGCGCCCAAGCCCAATCACCACCTGCCAAAGATCGTGGTGCGCGAACAACTCGAAGCGCTGCTCGACGATGACTGGGGTGACGATGCCTGGGCGACGCTCGACCGCGCCGTCTGCGAGGTGCTCTACGGCGCCGGACTTCGCGTCAGTGAACTCTGTGGACTGAACATCGGCAGCGTCGACTTCAAGCAGGGCCTCCTGCGCGTGCTCGGTAAAGGGCGAAAGGAGCGCATCGTGCCGCTGCACCGGAGGGGACTCGAGGCCGTACGACTCTGGATGGATGATGCCCGCGAGGACGTCGTGCGCAACGACTCGCCGCCCCTCGCGCTCTTCTACAACCGTCGCGGGAGCCGTCTCGGCCCTCGCGATGTTCGACGGATCCTCGACAACCGGATTGCGCGGGGTCACATTCACCCCCACGCCCTCCGCCACACCTACGCCACGCACCTCCTCGAGGGGGGCGCCGATCTGCGCGTCGTGCAGGAACTGCTCGGTCACGAGAGTCTGACGACGACCCAGATCTACACGCACGTCTCCAAATCACGGCTCCAAAAGGTTCATCACGACACCCACCCGAGGGGTTAGTTCTCACTAGCGAGTATGATTGTTTGGCTCTCCCAACGTGGGGGAGTTGATGATACGTCCCCGTAGTTTCGTACGGTCGCCTTCGGGTGCACTACGGGGATCGAGCAACCGAACGGAAGGAAAAAGAACGTGGCACTTGTCACTCTGCAGGAACTACTTGACTCGGGAGTGCACTTCGGGCACCAGACCCGCCGTTGGAATCCTAAGATGCGCAGGTTCATCCTGGGCGAGCGCAACGGCATTTACCTCATCGATCTGCGCAAGACCCTTTTGGGCATCGAGACGAGTTACGCCTACGTCCGCGACCTCGTCGCCGACGGTGGCGTCATCCTCTTCGTCGGTACCAAGAAGCAGACCCAGGGCCCCATCGAGGACTACGCCAAGGCCTGCGGCATGCCCTTCGTGAACCAGCGCTGGTTGGGCGGCATGCTGACCAACTTCGCCACCGTGGCCGGACGCGTGAAGCGCATGGTGGAGCTGCGTTCAATGCAGCGCGCCGGTGACTTCGAGAACATGCCCAAGCGCGAGGCGCTTCGCCACAGTCGCGAGCTCGAGAAGCTCGACCGCAACTTGAGCGGTATTGCCAACCTCGACCGCGTCCCCGACGCGATTTTCGTCATCGACACCAAGAAAGAACACATCGCGGTGACCGAAGCGCGCAAGCTCGGCCTCCCGGTCGTCGCCGTGGTCGACACCAACTGTGACCCCGACGTCATTGACTACGTGATTCCCGGTAACGACGACGCCATCCGCTCCGGCGCGCTGCTCTGTCGTCTTATGGCTGACGCGGTCACCGAGGGTCGCTTCATCCGACAGAACCGTCCGGTCATCGCTCCGAAGTCCAACGTGAAGATGGCCGTTGACGCGGCGGCCGCACCGGCACCATCTGAGCCCGAGGCGGCACCGGCCCCCGAAGCCGCGGCACCGACCTCAACCGAGCCCGACGCGGTACCGGCGCCCGAAGCGGCCGTCGACGTCGCACCGGCGCCCGCCGCCATGGTCGACGCGGCACCGCCCGTCGAGGCCGATGCGGTCGAGGAGGCGCCCGACGTCGAGGCGTCCGAAGCCGAGGCTGCACCCGAGTCGGCCGTAGAGCCGGACGACGCCGCAACCATCGCGTAATTTTTTCAGCAGAGATTCAAAGAGGAGATCAAGATGGCTATCACCGCAAAAGACGTACAAGCGCTGCGCCAAGCAACGGGTGTCGGGATTCTCGACGCCAAAAAGGCCCTCGAGGAGAACGGCGGGAACATGGAGGAGGCCACCAAGTGGCTTCGCGTCCAGGGAAAGGCGTCGGCGGCGAAGCGCGCCGACCGCGAAGCCGGTGAGGGGGCCGTCGCCGTAGTGCGCAATGGCTCCGTTGCGGCCATGGTCGAGATGCGGTGCGAGACCGACTTCGTCGCCAAGTCCGATGAGTTCGTGTCGCTCGTCGACGAGATCGCCGCGAAGGTGTGCGCCGACGGCACCGAGGCGGTGGCGCAGTTCAGCGAGCACATCGAGAAGATGCTCACGACGTTGAAAGAGAACATCTCAATCGGTCGGGTCTACCGACTCGAAGCGGGCGACGACGAAGTTGTCGACACCTACATTCACCACCAGGCCGGCCGCGGCGTCAATGGCGTCATCGTCGTCGTGAAGGGTGCCTCGGAAGAGGTGGCCCACGAGATCGCCGTACACATTGCCTTCACGAAGCCCCAGTACCTCCACCGTGATGACGTGCCGACGTCCGACGTTGACGCCGAGCGCAAGACCGTCGAAGAGATCTCGCGCAACGAGGGCAAGCCCGAAGCGGCGCTGCCCAAGATCATCGAGGGCCGTCTCAACGGATGGTTCAAGGACCGAGTCCTCGTCGAACAGCCCTACGTGAAGGACGAGAAACAGACCATCGCTCAGTTCTTGGGCTCAGCCACCATTACGGCATACGCCCAAGTGGTTATTGGGGGCTAGGACATCTCCGTGCGCCGCGTGGTCCTGAAGCTGTCGGGTGAGGCTCTCGCCTCAGCGGCCAGTGATGAAACCATTGACGCATCCACGGTTGATTTTCTCGCGCGCGAGATCGCCAGCGCCATGGAGCGCGGTGGTTTGGAACTGGCCGTCGTCGTGGGCGGCGGGAACATCTGGCGCGGAGCCACGGGAGCCATGGCCGGCATGAACCGGGCGAACTCGGACTTAATGGGCATGCTGGGCACGGTCATCAACGCGTTGGCTCTCCAGGACGCCATCGAGAGTCACGGACGACCGACGAGGGTGATGTCGGCCATCGGGATGGACCAAGTCGCCGAGCCCTACATTCGACGCCGTGCGGTACGCCACCTCGAAAAGGGTCGCGTGGTCATTTTTGCCGCGGGCATGGGCAATCCCTACTTCACGACCGACACCCCGGCCGCGCAGCGCGCCGCCGAAATTGAGGCGGAGATTGTGCTGAAAGGTACCCACGGTGGCGTCGACGGCGTCTACACCGAGGACCCCCGCATCAACCCGAACGCCACCAAGTTCGACGAGATCTCCTTTGACGAAGTGATCGCCAAGGACCTGCGGGTGATGGACATGACGGCCATCACGTTCTGCAAGGACAATCATCTGCCGCTTCGCGTCTTCGACCTGATGGCCGATGGAAACTTGGGTCGCGCGCTCGACGGTCACGCCGTCGGTACGCTGGTGAGGTAATGGAAAACGAACTCGTCGAACTCGTCATGCAGGACACCCGTGAGCGCATGGCGAAGGTCATTGAGCACGCCAAGGCCGAGTTCGCCACCGTGCGCACCGGACGGGCCTCCTCGTCGTTGATTGAAAATCTGATGGTCGACTACTACGGGGCCGAAACCCAGCTCAAGGCCCTCGCCAACTTCTCGGTGCCCGAGCCGCGACTCCTCGTCGTGTCGCCCTTCGACAAGGGAGCGATGGCCGCCATTGAGAAGGCCATCAGTAACGCCGATCTCGGGCTCACCCCATCGAACGACGGTGTGGTCATCCGCCTCACCTTTCCCGCTCTCACCGAAGAGCGGCGCAAGGCCTTCGTGAAGATCGTGCGCACCAAAGCCGAAGAGGGCAAGGTCGGGCTACGGGGCTGTCGACGCCACGCCCGACAGGAGTTGGAGAACCTCGAGAAGTCCGAGGGGCTCTCCAAAGACGACATCGAGCATCTCGAGAAGATTCTTGACAAGATGACCCAAGAGGAAGTGTCCATTGTGGACGCCTTGCTCGAGCAGAAGGAGCAGGAGCTTCTCGATGTCTGACGACGACGGCACTCTCTTCAACGAACCAACGGGCGAATTCCCCGTCGTGAGTCCCACCGACTCGCGAGTGACCATCACCGGCGCCGAAATCGCCGCCGACGCCTACGACGACACCGTCCTCATCGACCCCAACACGTTGTTGCCCCATTGGACCGACGCGCCGACCGGTCAGGTGCCGATCGTCGTTGCGCGCGAGGCCGCCGACAGCGACGACCCGTGGTCGGCCATTCCCGCGCCAGCGTGGCGCGAAGGCGAAGCCGACTGGGTGGCCCACGAGGACCAGTTCGACACCTCGATACTGGCCGGTGAGCAGCGCGAGGACACGGCTCGCCCGTGGGAGTTCTCACTGCCCGATGATTTGATCGCCGAAGAGGAGCCACTGACCGAGGCGCCGCGTCCCGAGCCGGACCGTATCCAGCGAACTCGTCGTTCCATCTCTTCGAACCCGCTGGCGGGGCGCGCCGTTCGCCAGAGCAACGACCGCAACTTCGGACGCGCGACGTTGACGGGCATTTTGTTGGCCGCCGCTGTCTCCGTGGTGTTCCTCCTCGGCGCCAAACCCGTCTTTGTCATGGTGTTACTGGTGCTCGGCCTCGCGGGCGCCGAGGCCTTCGCCGGTTTTCGCGCGGCCGGGGCCCATCCTGCGACGGTGCTCGGCATCGTCGCCATCCTCACGCTCTGCGTCGCGGTCTACAACAAGGGCCTCGGTTCGGTCGGGGCCATCACCGTCCTGCTGCTCATATTCGGGTTCGTCTGGTACTTGAACGCCGGGCGGACCGTCGACGTGCTCGACGGACTCGGTGCCACGATGTTCGTCTTCGCGTGGATCGGCGTCTTCGGTGCGTACGCCGTGATGTTCGTCGCGCCCAACAACTTCGCGAATGGCCACGGTCTCTCGTACCTCTTCGGCGCAATGGTCCTCACGGTCGCGAACGATTCGGGGGCCTTCATCATTGGCCGCCAGTACGGCAAGCGACCGCTCAACAAACTGCTCTCACCGAATAAGACGCTCGAAGGCACGATCGGTGGCACGTTGCTGACGATCATCGTGGGGGGACTGGTCGTGCCGATCATGAGCGTCTGGACGCGCAAGGCCGGCCTCGAGGCGGCGGTGGCACTTTCCATCGTCGTACCGCTCGGCGACCTCTTCGAATCGATGGTGAAGCGGACGATCGGCGTGAAGGACCTC
>DATCFS010000119.1:0-2073 GCA_036509375.1 Acidimicrobiales bacterium | reverse complement strand
GCACAAGTGCGCAAGTTCGTCCGATTCGTTTCAAACAATGCACGAAAAGTCAGCGTCAATACAGACTGAAAGGGGGTTTCACCGTTCTCGAGCGGTACAGCGACGTAGAGGACTCAGCGACACGGCCCGTTTGCCAAACTGAGACTCACGAGTTGACCGTCTCGAACAGTCCCCGATTGACCGCGTTCATCAACGGGGAACGTCCACCGGAGGAGATTGTTGGTGCTCGGTCTAGGCGCCAGCAATCTCCGACCGGCGGAGACAATCGCCACTTCGTACTCAACGCACACTTCATTAAGGTTGATACCAATGGCACGCAACCGGACCCGTCGAGGTCCCCCCACTCTCCAAGAGGTGTGGCTGAAGGGCCTTGCCGCCTCCATCGTGGCCATTGGCGCCGTCATCGCCAACTCCGAACTGGACAAGCGCCACGGCCTCACGCCCCACTCCCAGGTCGTGCGGTGGGTGTGCGTGCTGGCCCTGCTCGTCTTTGGCGTGTACGGCGTTGGACGGATTGCCGATGGTTTGGGCCGTTATCTGGCCCTGCGCTACCACGAAGCGGCCGCGGCAGTGGTTCGTCTCGTCGTCACCGGCCTCGGCTACCTGGTCGTACTCATCGCGGTCTTCGAGATTCTCGGTGTCTCGATTGCCCACCTCATCATTGGCTTCGGACTGGCCGGCGTGGTCCTCGGCATCGCCGCCCAGCAGAGCCTCGGCAACATCTTCGCCTCCCTCGTCCTCTTGTTCGCTCGACCGTTCAACGTGGGCGAACACATCAGGATTCGTTCCGGCACGATCGGCGTCGTCGATGCGTGGGTCCTCGGCATTGGACTCACCTACGTGACGCTCCAAACGGAGGACGGACTCCTGAAGGTGCCGAACTCCGTCGTACTCGCAGCCGGGATCGGCAAGCTCGACGTACCGCCCAATCGCAAACCCTGAGAACATCGTTTCATTAACGCAGTAGGAAGGATTGACTATGGGATCAGACGGAGACCGGCCGAGAAAGTCACGCCGCCGAATGGCGCGCGTGTCGAAGTACGCCGACACGAGCGGCAATCCCCTCGCGGGACTGACGGGAAGCGATGGTGTCACCGGCGGACCGGGGACGGGACACGGTCCACCCACTCAGACGCATTCGCTCGGCAAAGTCGGTGAGTTCTTCCTGTGGTGCCTCGGACGACGAAAGAAACTGCCACCCGTCGAACCCGGTACGCCGAGCGAGTAACCGAGCGACCGACTACACGGCGCCCGTCGCCACCAAGGGAAGGGTCGGACGCGTCGCGCCGCTGGCGTTCTGGATTGACACCGCCAACGATGTCGGAGCGGGCGATGAGTCCATGGTGAAGCTCACGTGACCGGGCTTAGCACCCATGATGCCGATCGAAACGGGCGTGCCGTGCACGATTGCCCAAAGTTGATACGTCTGGTTCGCGGCGAGCGTCGGCATCGTCGCCTTTACGAGATAACCAGTTCCATTCGGCAGCAGCACGAATTCGGCCAGGGGCTTCTGCGTGGCACTCGTGAGGTCAACGATCTGGTGACCCGGTGTCTGGAGGGCCGTCTGCACTACCGTGCGATTCGCGCTGTGCAAGGCGGTCTGCAGATGATTGACGTGGTTGTTGGCTCCCACGAGACTTATCGCTAGTACCACGATTGAGGCGGCCGCGGCGAAGGAAGCGGCGGCCACTGATGAGCGCACCGTGGTGGCGCGTTTCGCCCGCGCGGTAGCGATCGACACGACCTTCTCCCCCCCCGCGCCGACGAGCAGCGGCGGCAGATCGGCCTTTTCGCCCGGTGCACGCCAGAGCTGGCTCGAGATGTTCGTCCACAGACCTTCCGGCAACGGCTCAACGGAGTTACCGAGTGCCGACGCCACGGAACTGAAGGAGTCGAATTCGACCTGACACCTCGGGCAGGTCGCCACGTGGGCCTCCACCTCCGCCGCCACCTCAAGGTCGACCGCATGGAGAGAAAGCGCCGCGAGCAGTTCGTAGGCTTCGTCGTGCTGCATCATCGATCCGCTCCTTCGATACCGGCCTCGGCGAGGGACTGGCGCATTCGTTTCATTCC
>DATCFS010000118.1:0-6761 GCA_036509375.1 Acidimicrobiales bacterium | reverse complement strand
TTTTGGGTCCCGGCGAGGCAGCGCAGCATCGAGGACTTGCCGGCACCGTTCTTACCGACAATCACGATCCGGTCGCCGCGTCGCGTGATGAAGTTCACGTCCTTCAGGACCGAGAGCGATCCGTAGCGAACGGCGACGTGTTCAACCGTCATCGGCACGTCACCGCTTCGCGGCGGGATGGGCAGTTTGAAGGTGACCTTCTTCTCCTTCTTCGTGACTTCGACGTGCGTGTCCTGGAGCTTCTCGACCTTTCGGTCGAGCACCTTGGCCAGTCGGGCGCGCTTCTCCGTTTGGCCGCGCATGGAGTCGGCCAGTTTGGAGAGGCGATCGATCTGCTGATCTTGGTGCGCCCCGAGCTTCTCCTCGCTGAGGCGCCGTTCCTCTTCGAGTTTGAGGAACTTCGAATAGTTACCCTTGTACTCGCGCAGTTGTCCTTCACGCAGTGCCAACACGCGGTCGATCGACTTGTCGAGGAGGGGCAGGTCGTGGCTGATGACGAGGACGGTGCCGCGAAACCGGTCGAGCTCTTCGAAGAGCCACCGTTTCGCCGCCTTGTCGAGGTGGTTCGTTGGTTCGTCGAGCACCATCGTGGTCGGCTCCTCGTAGAGCACGCGCATGAGGTCGACGCGGCGGCGCTGGCCTCCCGAAAGGGAGTTCAGGTCCTCCAGGAGAAGGTCCTCCTTCAGACCCAATCCCGCCGCGAGTCGCGACACCTCGGATTCGGCCTCGTAGCCCCCCAGCTCGCGGAACTTCTCCTCGAGGGCGGTGAAACGCTCAATCGTCTCCTCGGTGGGGTTGGCCGCCAGTTCGTGGCGGGCATGCTGCATGTCGGCATCAAGTTGGTCGAGGCCGCGCGCCGAGAGGACGTGCGAGAGCCCAATTGGCTCAACGCCGAGACCGTTCGGGACCGGTTCTTGGGGCAGGTGCGCCAGCGTTCCTTGATGCGTGACGTTTCCCGCAATTCGAAGATGCTCGGGATGTTCACCGAGCAGCACCGACATGAGGGTTGATTTACCGGCGCCGTTACGCCCGACGATGCCCACCTTTTCGGCGTTGCCGACGGTGAAGGAGACGGGGTCGAGAATGCGTCGAGCACCGATCTCTATTCCTAAATCTCGAACTATGAGCATTTAGCGCCCTAGCAACTCAGCCGCTGCAGTGAGTTCGTCTCGGAACTGCGGGTGGGCAATGGAAATGAGGGCCCGCGCGCGTTCTTTCACCGTCAGTCCGCGCAGGTCGGCCGCACCGTATTCGGTCACGATGACACCGGCCAACTGGCGTGGCGACGTCACTGTCGAATTGGGCGTCATGGCACCAATGATACGGCTCTTTGGTTGACCGCCAACCGTCGCCGTCGCGTTCAGACAGATGAGCGACACGTGTTCGAGCGACAGGCTGGTGCCCTCGGTGAAGTCCTGGTGGCCGCCGACGCCAGAAAACTGGCGGGCGCCGATCGTGTCGGCGATGATCTGGCCGTGCAGATCGACCTCGAGGGCCGAGTTGATCGAGACCATGCGGTGGTTCTGCGCAATGACGTGGGGGTCGTTGGTGTAAAAGACCGGCGCCACGCCGATGTCGGGATTGTCGTCGATGAAGTCGTACATGTCGCGCGTTCCGGCGGCGAAGGTGATGACCGAGACGCCGCGATTGATTGTCTTCTTGGTGTTCGTGACCTTGCCCGCGGCCATCAACTCGTAGAGCCCGTCGGTGAACATCTCGGAGTGCACGCCGTACTCGCCCCCGTCGCCCTTGGCGAGCGCTTGGGCGACCAGATTGGGGACCGCGCCGATGCCGGTCTGGAGCGTGGCCCCGTCGGGGACGTAGGACGCGGCGAACTCGGCAATCTTGAAGTCCTCGCTCGATCCGGGCTCGTTCGCAATGATCGCGGGGTACTCGTCGGTGTACACGATGACGTCGATGTCCTCGAGGCTGAGATGATTCTCGTGACCGACCAACGCGTGCGTGCGAGGAAAGTGTGGTGACGCCTCGACGATGAGGAGCCGGTCGGGGTCGCGGGCCGTGCGCACCATCTCTTCGAGGTGCGCACCGTTGTGGAGCGAGAGACTCACGCGACCCTGGTCGTCGGGCATCGACACCGGCGCGATCATCACGCGCGGTTTCAAATGTTGAATCAAGAGACCGTAGTGACGAAAGAACGAGGGCACGTGTTGGGTGTCGGCACCCGCCAGCGCCAGCGCACGCTCATTGCCGCCGAAGAAACTGACCCGGTAGTGGACGTTGGGGTGCGAGAAGACCGCGTGCGTGCCGAGCGTGAGACCGCCGCTGAAGGTGAGATCCTCCCAGTCGTCGCGCTTGGAGAGGGCCTTCAACATGGCGACCGGCGTACCCGTGATGATGCCAAATCCAACACCGTCGACCGGACGCACCAGTTGCGCCGCGTCGTCGGCACTCATCACTCGGGCGCTCATCGGACCATTCTGCCCGACCCCCGCGGCTGTGGCACGATTTAGTGATGGGTGAAAACTTTGTCGTCGACGTATGGAGTGACGTGGTGTGTCCCTTCTGCTACCTCGGCACACGACAGTTGGCCAACGCACTCGAGCACTTCGAACATCGCGACGAGGTCGTCATCCGCCAACGCGCGTTCGAACTCGATCGAAACACTCCCCTGCACGTAGAGCGCTCGCTCGCGGAACTGGTCGCGCAGAAGTACTCCATGCCCGTTGACCGCGTGCACGACATGCACGCGCGAATGGAGGGAGAGGCCCGCGAGCTCGGCATGGCGTGGTCGTTCGACACCGCGCAACCAACGAACTCGTTCGACGCTCACCGCGTTATCGCGCTGGGCTCGAGCCAGGGCCTGGGCAACGAGACCGCGGAGCGGCTGTTCCGCGCCTACTTCAGCGAGGGCCAACTCATCAGCGACCACGAGCGTCTGAGTGCGTTGGCGGCGGAGGTCGGTGTCGAGGGTGCCGACGCGTTGTGGTCGAATGACCACCTCACCGACGAGGTCCGAGCCGACGAGAACGCCGCCGAGGAACTCGGCATCACGGGCGTGCCCTGCCTCTTGCTCGATGGCAAGTTCATGGTCGTCGGAGCCCGGGGCGCTCACGAGATTCTTGATGTACTCCGACGGGCCTGGGCCCGTAGAGCGGCCTAGACGTCGACTTCGCTCGGTACGACGGCGGCCGTCGCGACCACGTGGCCCTCGTCGAGATTCATGACTCGGACGCCGGTCGCGTCGCGACCCTGCGAGGAGACCTCGCGCACCGGTGTTCTGATGAGGACACCGCCGCTCGACGCCAACATGACCTCGTCGTCGAGACGCGTCATGAAGGCCGCGACGACGAATCCACGCGCCGCCGTCAACTTGATACCGCGCACGCCTTGACCACCACGGCCCTGCCGGTTGAATCGTTCCACCTTGACGCGCTTGCCGAATCCGGTGTCGGTGACCAAGAAGAGATCGGCGTCATCGCGCACCACGTCGAGCGAAATCGCCTTATCGTCGCCGCGCAGCTTGATACCGCGCACGCCCATCGAGTCTCGCCCGACCTCTCGGACCTCACCCTCGTTGAAGCGAATCGCCATGCCGCGATACGTCACGACCATGAGGTCTTCACTCCCGCTGGTGGCGACCACTCGAACGACCTCGTCGCCGTCTCGAAGATTGATGGCGATCCACCCCTCGCGACGTGACTTGTCGTACTCGCTGAACGCCGTCTTCTTCACCGTGCCGTTGGCCGTGGCGAAGACGAGGAACTTGTCCTTCGGAAAGTCGTCGGTCGTGACAATGGCCTGAATCGACTCGCTCGGCTGCAGGTTCAAGAGGTTGACGACGGCCGTACCCTTGGCCGTGCGCTCCTTCATTGGGATTTCGTGACCGCGAAGTCGAAAGACCCTCCCGCGGTTCGAGAACATCAACAGATAGGCGTGCGTCGTCGTGTGCACGATCTGTTGCACGAAGTCCTCGTCGCGCAACTTCGCGCCTTGCACGCCGCGTCCGCCGCGTCCTTGCACTCGGAAGGCGTCGGCCGCCACCGACTTCACGTAGCCGGCCTGCGTGATCGTGATGACGATGTCCTCATCGTCGATGAGGTCCTCCATGCCGAGCTCGCCGGGATCGTTCACGATCTGGGTGACGCGATCGTTGGCGTACTTGTCGCGGATGACGGTCAGTTCGTCGGCGATCACTCCGCGCAGTTTTGCGTCACTGGCGAGAATTGACTGCAGTTCGGCGATGGTCTCGCGAAGTTTGTTCATCTCCTCTTCGAGCTCAGTGCGTCCCAGTCGGGTGAGGCGGCCAAGCGTCATGTCCAAGATGTGGTTTGCCTGCTCTTCGGAGAAGTCGAAGGGTGCGGCCATGAGTGCGACGCGTGCGGCACCACGGTCGTCCGATCCGCGAATCGCCGCGATCACGAGGTCCAGCATGTCGATGGCCTTGAGGAGACCTTCGACGATGTGAGCGCGGGCCTCGGCCTTTCGAAGACGGAACTGCGTGCGACGGGTAACCACTTCGACTTGGTGAGCGATGTAGTGCGTGAGCGCCTGGACGAGTGTGAGCGTTCGCGGTACGCCGTCAACGAGGGCGAGCATGTTCACCGCGAACGTTGTTTGCAGCGACGTGTTCTTGTAGAGCTTGTTCAGGATGACGTTGGCATTGGCGTCGCGCTTCAGCTTGATAACGAGGCGGGCCTTACGTCCAGCCGAGTCGTTCTGCACCGCGGAAATACCATCGATGTCACCGTTCTTGACGAGGTCGTAGATCTTCTCTTCAACCGATTCCACGGAGACCTCGTACGGGAACTCCGTCACGACGATTCGGGTATCTCGATTGGTCTCTTCGATCTCGGCGACGGCGCGCATCTTGATCGAACCGCGCCCGGTCCGGTAGGCGTCAAGGATGCCCTGGCGCCCGAGGATCTGTGCGGCCGTCGGAAAGTCCGGACCCTTCACGAACTCCATGAGGTCGTCCGAGGTCGCCTCGGGATTCGCCAGCAGGTGCAGTGTCGCGCTGATGACCTCACCCAAGTTGTGCGGTGGGATCTTCGTCGCCATGCCGACCGCGATGCCCTGTGATCCGTTCACCAAGAGGTTTGGGAAACGCGCCGGTAGCACGGTGGGCTGTTGCGTTGAGTTGTCGTAGTTCGCCTCGAAGTCGACGGTCTCTTCGTCGATCGAGTCGAGCAGTTCGAGGGCCAGGGGCGCCAAACGACATTCGGTGTAGCGCATGGCGGCGGCGCCTTCGTCCGGACCGGTACCCCCAAAGTTGCCGTGCCCGCTGATGAGCGGGTGACGCATGGCGAAGTCCTGGACCATGCGAACGAGGGCGTCGTAAATGGCGCTGTCGCCGTGCGGGTGGTACGTACCCATCACTTCGCCAACCACTTTCGCGCACTTGGCGTGCGGGCGGTCGGGACGAAGACCTTGGTCGAACATTGAATAGAGAATGCGGCGGTGAACCGGTTTCAGGCCGTCACGCGCGTCCGGTAGCGCCCTCGACACGATGACCGACATGGAGTACTCGAGGAACGAACGTTCCATCTCGAGGTTGATTTCAATCGGTTCAACGTAGCCAACGACATCGTCGCTAGGTGGCGGCGTACCTGCGCCATCGTTATTCGTCGTGCGTGCCATGGTCCTCCGTTCCTAGATGTCTAGGAATCGAACGTCTTTCGCATTGGTTTGAATGAAGTGTCGACGCTGCGGTACGTCGTCACCCATGAGAATTGAGCAGACCTCGTCGGCGAGAGCGGCCTGTTCCACGGTGATCTGCAACAGTGCGCGCTTGGTGGGGTCCATCGTCGTGTCGCGCAACTCGTCGAAGTCCATCTCGCCGAGTCCCTTCAGTCGTTGAAAGTCGTTCTTGTGGTTCGGATTGTCGACGAGGAACTGCGCCTTGGCGACGTCGTCGCGCAAGTAGACCTTCTCCTTGCCGACGAGCGTCGAGTAGAGCGGCGGTTGACCGACGTAGACGTGGCCGTTGTTCACCAACTCCGTCATCTGGCGGAAGAAGAACGTCAGGAGGAGCGTACGAATGTGACTGCCGTCAACGTCGGCGTCGGCCAACAAGATGATCTTGTCGTAGCGGATCTTGGTGACGTCAAAGTCGGCCTCGACGCCGGCACCGATCGCGGAAATGAGCGCCTGGATCTCGGTGTTCTTCAGAATTTTGTCGGAGCGTGCTTTCTCGACGTTGAGAATCTTGCCGCGAATTGGAAGGATCGCTTGAATGCGCGGGTCGCGCGCGTCCTTCGCCGATCCGCCGGCCGAGTTGCCTTCCACGATGAAGAGTTCGCACTCGCGCGGCTCGTTGGACGAACAGTCGACCAACTTGCCGGGAAGGCCGGCTCCGTCGAGAGCGCTCTTTCGTCGCGTGAGATCACGGGCCTGGTGGGCGGCCATTCGCGCACGCGACGCCAGGACGGCCTTGGCGACCATCTGGCCACCTTCCTTCGGGTTCTCCTCGAGCCAGTCCGCAAGCTTCTCGTTCGTGGCACGTTCCACCAGTGATCGGATGGACACGTTGCCGAGTTTGCCCTTGGTCTGACCTTCGAACTGTGGAGAGGCCAGTCGAACCGAAATGATGGCCGTCAATCCTTCACGAATGTCATCGCCCTGGAGATTGTCGTCCTTCTCCTTCAACAGGTTGCGCTTGCGGGCATAACGATTGACCACGTTGGTGATCGCCTTGCGGAACCCTTCTTCGTGCATGCCGCCTTCAATGGTTGAGATGCCATTCGCGAAGGAGTGGATGCTCTCGTAGTAGCCCGTGTTCCACTGGAAGGCCACTTCAACTT
>DATCFS010000117.1:0-10072 GCA_036509375.1 Acidimicrobiales bacterium | reverse complement strand
CGTCGCTCGTTCCAGCCACGTTGAACGCGGCGGTCAGTTCTTGCATCAGTTGAAGCGACAGTACGTTCAGTCGCTCGGGGTGGTTCAGCGAGATCGTGATGGTGTCGCGTTCACGTTCCGCGAGGACGAATTGAAATTCGCTGGTCATAGGACTGCTCGCCATGAGGGGAGCCTAATTCGAACCTTGGAGAAGCCATCGATCCTTTCGAACGTCATGGCGACTCGAGACTTACTTTGATTCGACCGGCGCCTCTCCCGATGAATCGTCGTCGCCGAGATAGTTGTCTATCAACGTCAAAAGGAGTTTCAGGTCGAGTGGCTTCGTGAGGTATTCATTGGCGCCCGCGTCACGGAACCGTTTCACCTGACCGGGCGTTGCGTCTGCCGAAAGAACGACAATCGGAATGACCGCGGTCACTGCATCGATGCGCAGACGCTCCAGCACGTCGAACCCATTGATGTCGGGAAGGTGTACGTCGAGCAGGATGAGATCGGGGTGTCGAGTTTGGGCGATGTTGATGCCGGGGCTTCCCTGCACCGAAGTAAGAAGTTGAATGTTCGGTCGCTGAAGGAGAAGTCGCTCGACCAACTGCACGTTGTACAGATTGTCCTCGATGTAGAGAATGGTCTTCATTGTGACTCGTGAATCTCCCGTCAGCCCTTTGGCGCCATACTAGCGACGGGTCCGCGCGGCGCACTGGAGAGTGGCAATTCGAACCAGAACGTGGATCCGTCATCGACGACGCTCTCAAACCCAAGTGTTCCGCCCATTGCTTCGATGAGCGTCTTCGAAAGTGTGAGGCCGAGACCTGTTCCTTCTATACCACGCGACTCGGCGTCGAGTCGATCGAAGGCGGTGAAGAGCCGCTCCCGCAACTCGGGAGCAATCCCGTGACCGGTGTCCGACACCGCGAAGTGGACGAAACCGGTACCGATGTTGCAATGCAGCGTGACGCTGCCGTGGCTGCGGTTGTACTTAATGGCGTTGGAGAGGAGATTGAGTACCACCTGCTTCAGTCGCAAGTGGTCGGCACGGATCAGATAGTCGAACGAGTCACCGTAGCGAATGCCGACCTCACGTTCGTTTGCTTGAGGGCCAATAATGTCAAGACACTCGCTCACCAGATCGTGAAGATTCACCGACTCGAACGTGAGGTTGATGTTGCCCGACTCCACGCGTGAAATATCCAGTACCTCATTGATCAGTGTCAGAAGATGCTGTCCCGACTTGTAGACGTGGTCGACCAGCTCTAAGTCGTCACTCGATTGCAATTCCATCTGGAGGATTTGCGCGAAACCGAGAACTGAATTGAGCGGGGTGCGCAGTTCGTGGCTCATCCGTGACATGAACTCGCTCTTCGCGGCGTTGGCGCGCTCGGCCTCATCCTTAGCTATTTCGAGCGCCTCTTCGGCCTCCACCGATTTCGAGATGTCCCTCGAGACTAGGACGGCGCGGGGTTCGTCGCTTTCGTGATCGCGCAACAACCGCCCACGGGTTTCCATTATGAGCCAATGCCCGTTGACGTGTCGCGCGCGAAAATGGTACGTGATCAGATCATCCGAGTCCCGCGCGAAAAGGTGGTCGAGTTCGTTCGTGACGAACTCCTTGTCGTCGGGGTGCACAATCGTCAGAGCGCTTCGACCCATTCGTTCGGACTTCGGGTATCCGTAGATCATCTCGGTGCCGGGACTTGCCTCCAGGACCACGAGTTCGCGATTGATCACGATGATCGAGTCGGGCGCCGCGTCGAGAATCGCCTTCGTCTTGTTAAAGGATCGTTCGAGCGCCGTTTCGAAGGCAACGGCGTCGGAGACGTCGCGCGCGATGAACACTAGGCGCGACGACGACCCGCTGTCGCCGTGCAACGTCCGGCCGCGAACTTCAATCGTGAACACGTGCCCGTCGAGGTGGACCATCCGACAACGAAAGCTCACGGCGCCACCGGTGGCGAATGCGGCACGGTACTGCGATGCGACAAACTCCCGGTCGTCGGGATGGACCAGTTCGGTGACGTCACGACCACGACGCTCCGAGGAGGGCACCCCGTGCATCCGCTCGCCGGCATGACTTGCTTCGACTATGACCAAATTGGAATCAATCACGATGATCGAGTCAATCGCCGCATCGAGGATTGCGGTCGTTGTCTCGCGGCTCTCCGCCAACTGCGCTCGCTCGGCGAGACTGTCCGTGACGTCGCGCGAGATAAAGACCGCGTGCGTGGGCACGCCATCACTCGAGTGCAGCGCCTGGCCGCGGGCCTCGATCGCCATCCAGTGACCGTCCGCGTGGTGCCCTCGGTACTGCACGGTCACGATTTCGCGCTGGCCCGGTTCGAAGACCTTCGTGAGCGCAACCTCAACCTTCGCGCGGTCGTCGGGATGAACGATTGCGAAGACGTCGGCGCCGGTAGTTCGCTCATCGGGATAGCCAAAGAAGCTCTGCCCCGAGGGGCTGAAGTCAGCAATCCTCAGATTTCGGTCGACGATCACAATCAGGTCGGCGACGGCGCTGAAGATTGCCGACGTTGTTTGCACGCTGGCGTCCAATCGCGCGAGATATGCATTTCGCACCGTGACGTCGCGACCGGTCGAATAGATCAAGTCCCCGTGACGCCGCGACGTCCACTCAATCCAACAGTACGAGCCGTCTCGACGGCGAAGGCGATTCTGAAATCCGACGCGCGTGTCTTCATCGCCGTTCCACACGTGGTCGGACTCTTCGTTCGTGCGCTCGACGTCGTCTGGGTGGACCAAGTCCGTGAAGAGATGATCGCTCAGGCTGGCTTGGTCCCAACCGAGTACCGTCTCCCACGCCGGATTCGTGACGCCAAGTTTCCCTCCGTGTTTGAAGACCGAGAGCAGATCAACGGAATTCCAAAAGTACTGCTCCAGATCAGCTCCTAGGACATCCTCATCTAACATTGTCGGAAGTCCTCCAAGAGCGTTTCACGTCCGTCAACACCGTCCTATGTATTGACCTCAAATCTCGTTCATTTAAGTCAATGCGCCACACGGCACAACCTAGCCCCATGTCGCACACGGTGAAGGACACACTGCGAGGGAAAACGCGTCACTGCACTGTCGTTTGCGTGCGACGTCGGCCAGAACGAACAAAAGACCGGCACACCCCTTCGGCGAGCCGGTCTCTTGTGTGGCGTTCTCGCGAAACGCGACGATTTCTTGTTACTGACCTCTGGTCGTGAGCAGCGCACTCTGCGTGGCAGCGTTCGTGACGTATCGGTAATGGATCCTGACGTGGAGTCGGCGTACGAGGAATTGCGCGGTGACCGCGGCACGGCTTCGGGCCAACTTTAAGTTGCCCTTTGCGTAGCCTGTCACCAGCACGGTCGAATGCGTCGTCAACTTCTTCACGAGCGCAATCACGGCGTTTCGTGCGGCGAGACTCAAGGCGCTGCTGGCGACTGCGAAATTTACGCGAACGGCGCGTGGAATCGGCAGCTTGGCAAAGGTGACGGTCGCAGCGACGGACGTCGTACTCGCGTACGTCGCATCACCGGTCTTGGTGGCAATCACGACGCACGTGCCCGCGCTCGACGACTTGAGTGTGACGCCCGAAATCGAACATCCGGATGCGGTGCCCTTGGCCACAACGAAGGTCGTGGCACCAGTTCCAGATCCACCGCTCGTCTTCAGGGTGAAGTTACGGCCGTACGTGGCCCTTACCGACGTGACAACGAGCGCTGTCTGGGGCTGACCAAGAAGTATCGAGGTCGTGTCGTGGACGTTGAAGCTGTCACCCGAATACGTCAGGGTGTAGCTGGTGCCCGGGACGCCCGTGAGGATCAAACCACTGAACGTCGCGACGCCGGCGGCAATGGAGGCGGTCGTTCCGCCACCGAGTGATCCACCGGTCCCGGTGGCGATGGTGGCCGTCACGGCGCCGGTGGTAGCGCTG
This sequence comes from Acidimicrobiales bacterium, assembly GCA_036509375.1. GTDB lineage: Bacteria > Actinomycetota > Acidimicrobiia > Acidimicrobiales > RAAP-2 > RAAP-2. Next base: position 6,156 of record DATCFS010000117.1, on the reverse strand, counting down.
GTTACGACGTTGCCGCCGGAGTCTTCGACCTTCAAGACGGGCTGTTGGGCGAACGCGACGCCCGTCGCGGCCGACACACTCGGGTGGGTGGCGACGATCAACTGTGACGCGGCCCCCGCAGCGACCGCGATGCTGCTCGAAACGGCAGATGTGAGCGAGCCATCAGTGAAGGTCAACGTGTACGGACCGACCAGTGCGTTGATCGCGAGGCCGCTGAACGTGGCCACGCCCGCAACGGCAGCCTTCGTGGGTACCGAAACGGACACGCCTCCGGTGGTGATCTTCGCGGTGACGATTGACACATCGGTGACAACAACGTTGCCAGCTGAGTCTTCGACCTTCACTACCGGCACCTGAGCCAGTGCCGCGCCACTGGCGTCAACGGCCGACGGTTGTGTGGTGACGACCAGCTGCGAAGCGAGACCGGTGGTCACGTTCACGTTCGTGGATACGGCCGACGTGAACGAGGGAACGGAGAAGGTGATTGTGTACGTACCGACGAGTTCCTTCAACGTGAGGCCCGCAAACGTCGCGAGTCCCGTCGTTGCGGAGATGACGGCGGTGTTGTTCGTAACAGCACCCACGCTCGTTGTCACAGTTGCGGTGACGGTCGACGAGTTGCCGGTTATGACGTTGCCACCGGCGTCCTCCAGCTTCACGACAGGTTGTTGCGCCAGGGCGGTCCCACTGGCCACCGTCACCGACGGCTCGACGGTGATAACGAGTTGGGTGGCTGCTCCCGCGGACACCGTGATGCTGGTCGAAATGGCCGTGGCGAATGTGCCGTCCGAGAAGGTCAACGTGTAGACGCCTACGGGCACATTCAGTTGGAGACCGCTGAATGTCGCGACGCCGGCCACGGCAGTGGCTGTTGCGTGCACGAGGGTTCCGCTGCCCGACGTGAGCGTCGCGGTGACCGTCGACGTGTTCGTCGACTCAATATTCCCGCCCGAGTCCTGAATGAAAATCACGGGCTGCTGGACAAGTGGAGCACCGGACGGCGTCGCAACCGACGGCTGCGTGCCAATGCCGAGCTTCGAAGCAACCCCCAGAGACAGCGCGACGGGACTGGCGGTCGTGGCCGATGTCAATGGACTGTCAACGAAGGTCAGGCTGTATGAACCGGTCACGGCATTGATGGCCAGTCCGCTAAACGTCGCCACACCGGCGACGGCAGCCTTCGTCGCATTGGTCAGGGATGATCCCGCCGGCGGACTCACGATGCCGGCGGTGACGGTGGACGTGTCACCCTTGAGGACGTTGCCGGCGGCATCTTCAATACTCACCACGGGCTGGGCCGTCAGAGGAGTTCCACTCATTCCCGTGACGGATGGTTGCGTCGTGAGTACCAGTTTTGTAGCGGGTCCGGTGACGGTCAGCGAACTCGTCGTGGTCGTCGCAGTGAGTGCGCCATCGGTGAAACTGAGGGTGCCCGTTGTGGGGTCGACGGGTGCGGTCACTGCGAAGCCGCTGAACGTTGCGACACCGGCAACGGCCTGTTTTGTGGCATTGGTGAGCGTCGTTCCACCAACGCCGTATGAAGCGGTCACGGTCGAGTTGTTACCGGTCACAATGTTTCCACCGGAGTCCTCAACGTTGACAACTGGCTGTGGCGAAAGCGCGACCGCAGAGACCGCACCCGCGACGACGGGTGACGCGAATTTAATTTGTGTTGCAGTTCCGGCAGAAACCGTGACGGTGTTCGAGACACCGGTCGCTGGATTGGTCGTATCAGTGAAGGTCAACGTGTAGGGACCGGCGAGCGCATTGAGCGCCAACGTCGAGAACGTGGCGACGCCGGCAACCTCGGTCGCCGTCGCGCCCGAGACCGAAACACCACCCGAAGTGATCGTGGCCGTCACGACATCGGTGAAGGCCGTCTGAATCGTGTTCGTTCCATCTTCAATTGCAACACTGGGTTGCTGGGCAAGCGCGGCACCACTCTGGTCCGTCGCTGATGGTTCGGTCTGTACGACCAAGTGATACGGGCCGGCTGCCGACGCGGTGGTCGCGAGACCAACGAGAAACGTCGAACCCAACAAGGTGCTCGTGACGACGATTCGCGTCAACACGTGGCGCTTCGATCCGAAAATGTTCCTTGATTGCATTATCACTCCGAGATTCGCTCTTTGTTGCCTTTAACAACCGTATCCGTGACTCACCACCCGACAATCGTTTATCAGGGAGTTTGCGAGCAGTTCGAACACCTTCGTGCCCGTCGTCAATCGCTGTCATTGCGACACGATCTGGTTCGTCGTGTCGCGTCAATACACTCACGATTCGCAAAGCACGAGGTTCAGTTTTCTACTCGATTGATAGGCGAGAGACGACATCGTGAAGGTCACTATCGCTTGTGAAGTGGAGTGCGTAACGCGTTCGCACTGAAGAGCGTCGCTGTTCTTTCGTCACAAAGCATCGAGTGCGGACTTAGGGCCTGGAAAGCGTAAACGAATTGTCACATTCAATTGGCGCGTTTGTGCTGGACCGACGCGGAGAAGTTGCCCTCGGTAGTGATACGCGCTCGTTGTTACGTTCGGGCCCGGTTCGTGCTCTCAGTGGAGCGGTCGAGCGAACTCGTGCAGTTGAGTGCCCGTAAACGTGCGTATTGCCGACAATGAACCGGTTGGTGAAAGGACTTTTGACACTTAAGAATGAACGGCTTAAACGTTAAATTGGTGCCTACGGAACGGGGGTATTCGCTCGACATGAGTACGTGCACTTTCTTAACTGCGCTTGTCCGGCTGTTCGGGCGTGGCGCTCGATGAATCACGACGAGACCTCTCTGGCCCGACCCCTGCCGTGGCTCATTCAAGGCGGCATGGGCATTGCGATATCACATTGGCCCCTCGCGCGTTCGGTGGCGATGGCCGGTCAACTGGGTGTCGTGTCGGGAACGGCGATCGACGCGGTCTTCGCTCGGCGGCTGCAGGATCAGGGAGTCGACGATGGACTTCGGGCCATCCTTGACCGATTTCCCTCGCAGTCGGTCGTTGACGGTGTTCTCGCAAAATACGCTTCGACGAAGCGAGCGCCGAATGCGCCGTACCGAGCGGTTCCGATGCCCACGCACCGCACCGTCCAAAGCTCGCAGGACCTTACGGTGTTGGCCAGCTTCGTTGAAGTGGCACTGGCCAAGAGTGGTCACGACGGCGTCGTGGGCATCAATCTCTTGACCAAGGTGCAACTTCCGACGGTACCTTCGCTCTACGGCGCCATGCTCGCGGGCGTTGACTACGTGTTGATGGGAGCAGGAATCCCGGCCCACATCCCCGGGATTCTGGACCGCCTCGCGACGGGCGACGTCATTGACTCTGCGCTGGAGTTGCAGGGCGCGTCGAAGATCGATGGAGGGCCGATGCTTCATTTCGACCCCGGGCACTTCAATGGTCCGAGCGAACTTAAGCGGCCGAACTTCCTGGCGATCGTTTCGTCGCACGTACTGGCGAATGCATTGCTTCGACGCAGTTCTGGCCGGGTCGACGGTTTTGTGGTGGAGAGTCCCATTGCCGGGGGACACAACGCGCCACCACGGGGTGATCTCCACCTCGACGAGAACAGCGATCCGATATACGGCGAACGAGACCGCGTCGACTTCGAGGTCATGCGCGCCAGCGGCGTTCCGTTCTGGCTCGCCGGAGGTATCACCACGCCGGCGAGCGTGCGTGACGCACTGGGAGTCGGCGCAACGGGAGTCCAGGTGGGAACACTCTTCGCGTACTGCCACGAATCGGGGATGGAGTCGGCACTGCGCGCCAAGGTCATTGCCGAGGTTCGAGCCAACCAGGTACGGGTGCGAACGTCGACGCGTGCGTCGTCCACGGGCTATCCCTTCAAGGTCGTTGACGTTGAAGGGACGCTTTCCGATGCCGACGTCTACGAACATCGTCAACGACGCTGCGATCTCGGCTACCTGCGCGAAGCGTACGTGAAGCCCGACGGCGCAGTTGGTTATCGATGTCCGAGTGAACCGGTTGACGTCTTCGTCTCGAAGGGCGGCGTCGTGGAGGACACGATCGAACGCACCTGTCTCTGCAACGCACTCATGGCAACGGCCGGCTTGGGACAAATCCGGCGCAACGGTCCCGACGAGGCGCCAATCGTCACCAGCGGCGACGCCATCAACGACATTGCCCCGCTCCTCGTCGGACGCAACGACTACACCGCCCGTGACGTCGTCCACTTCCTCGAATCTGGCCCCACTCCACTCGAGGAACCACTCCGGTAACGACTCATTGCGATTGCGCCAGGGTCGCTGCTGTGAGCGGCCGTGCGCGATGCGGGTGTGACCTCGAGGCGAACACGTTTGACGTGACTACAGTCGAGGCAGCACCAACAACTTTTCGAAAGGGACGCCATGACATCCGCACATCGACCACCGCTCACCTTCTCCTTTTTTCCTGAAGTACCGACCATTGAACTCACGAGCACCGACATTGTTGACGGCGAAATGCTGACGTCGGCGCAAGTGGCCGACTCCATGGGTTACTACGGCTCAAACTTCTCGCCGCAACTCTCGTGGAGTGGAGGCCCCGAAGGGACGAAAAGTTTCGCCATCACCGTGCACGACCCCGATGCGCCAACCGGAAGCGGGTTCTGGCATTGGTTGGCCGTCAACATTCCCGCCGACGTGACGTCGCTTCTCAGTGGCGCTGGCGTCGCCGACTCGACGACGTTGCCGAGTGGCGTTGTACAGATTCGCAATGACGCGGGAACCTGGGGTTACGTCGGTGCGGCGCCGCCTCCCGGCGACGAACCACACCGCTACGTGCACACTATTCACGCACTCGACGTGGACCGTCTCGATGTGGACACGGACTCGTCACCGGCGATCGTCGGTTTCAATTTGCGATTTCACGACATCGCGCGCGGTCAGATTGTTCCGGTGTTCGGGTCTTAATTGGGCGTCGATGGGGCGACGTCGTACTTCGTCGAGGTCGTTCCCCGGCGGTTGAATCAACGCACGCGGTACTCGTTACTCGTCGCTCCATGATCGAGAGCGCGTTGTTCGCGGTGAGCGCCAGTAATGTGAATCGAAATATGACGAGCACCATCGACGAGATCGAAAACTACGCCGTGAAGAGCCCCACGAGATGATCGGGGCGTCAACTCCCGGTCCCTTGGCGCTGGTGGGCTCGGGGGAGTATCTCCCGCAGATGGCCGATCTTGAAGGTGGCCTTCTTGCGGGGCGACTACCGCGCTACGTGCAACTCGCCACGGCCGCCGTTCCCGACGGTCAAGCCACGCTCGAACGGTGGCACAATCTCGGGATTGCGCAGGCGCAACGGCTTGGTGTGGAGCCAGTAATAGTGCCCGTCAACGAGCGACGTGACGCCGAGGATCCGAAGATCGCCGCACTTATCGAGGGCGCCGGACTCATTTACCTCTCGGGCGGGCATCCGGGGTTCCTCGCCGAGACGTTGCGCGGAACAGCGGTGTGGGCGGCCATTGTCGAGGCGTGGAAGGGCGGTTCGGCCCTCGCTGGATGTAGCGCCGGCGCAATGGCGTTCTCCGCGTGGGTGCCGTCGCTGCGTCATCCCCGCGAGGGCGGCACCGAGGGGCTCGGTCTCTTGCCGCACCTGCGAGTGATTCCACACTTCGATGCGTTCGTCTCACGCATTCCTGACATGATGACGCGATTCCTCTTGCCGCACGATCCCGACATCACGGTACTGGGCGTCGACGAAGAGACCGCCATCGTGGGCGGACCAAGTGAATGGGTCGTGAAGGGTCGCTCGTCCGCCTGGCGCCTCAGCGAGAGTGGCCGCGAGCAGTTGGTCAGCGGCACGAGCGTCACGACGCCACTCTGAACCACGACCACGTCGTTACGCGGGCCAGAGATCTTCCAGTTCGCGGCCCTTCGTTTCCGGAACCGCCCAGAACAGTCCGACGACGAACATTGCCGGCAAGAACGTGACATCGGCGGCGAGCGCGAATCGATTGCCCACGTCGGCGATGGCTCCAAAGACGACGAGACCAAGCACCGCTCCGAGAACTCCGGCGGCGAGGAACCATCCGGCTGCCGACGCGCGCACCACGGTGGGGAAGAGTTCATTGATCAATGAACCGACGGCGGGCGCGAAGATCGAGCCGAACATGACCCCAAGGACGTAGCCGAGCACGAGAGCGTCTCGGGGGCCGGCGTAGGAAAGTACGCCG
>DATCFS010000116.1:0-4284 GCA_036509375.1 Acidimicrobiales bacterium | reverse complement strand
GACGCCACCCTCGAGCAACTCCGGGGCTTTGACGCCATTCTTCTGGGGGCCGTCGGTCCGGCCATTGGCGACACTCGAATTCCCGGCGGCGTCCTCGAGCGCGGACTGCTCCTTCGACTTCGTTTCGGACTGGACCTCTACATCAATTACCGACCGTTCCACGGGGTCGAAGGCTCCCTGGCGCACGGTTGCTCCTTCGCCATTGTGCGCGAGAACACCGAGGGTCCGTACGCCGGTGAGGGTGGGACGCTTCGTCGCGGCACTCCCCATGAGATCGCGACTCAGGGTTCGGTGAACACCCGTCACGGCGTGGAGCGCTGCGTCCGCTACGCCTTTCGTCGGGCGTCGATGCTTGAGCGACAGAAGCTCACGTTGGTGCACAAGACCAACGTCCTCACCTTCGCCGGTGACCTCTGGCAACGAGTCGTGAGCGAGGTGGCGACCGAGTATCCGGACGTCGACGTCGACTACAACCACGTCGACGCCGCGTGCATCTACCTCGTCGAGAGCCCCGGGCGTTACGGCGTCATCGTGACCGACAACCTCTTCGGCGACATCCTTTCCGATTTGGCCGGCGCGGTTACGGGCGGCATTGGCTACGCGGCGAGCGCCAACCTCAACCCCGAGCGAACGGGCGCGTCGATGTTTGAACCGGTCCACGGCGCCGCTCACGACATTGCCGGAACGGGGAGAGCCAATCCCTTGGCCTGCGTCTCGTCGGCCGTGCTGATGCTCGAGCACCTCGGCGAGGACGAGGCCGCCATTCGACTGGCCCGAGCGGTGGCAGACTTTGATGGTGACGTGACCGCGCTCGGCACGGCCGGCGTCACGACGTACCTAATTGAGAGGTTGTAAATGCCCATAACGCCCACGAAGAAGATTTGGATGGACGGCGAGTTCGTCGACTGGGAGAACGCGACGACGCACGTACTCAGTCACACCCTGCACTACGGAATGGGTGCCTTCGAGGGCATCCGTGCGTACAAGACCACGACGGGCGTGGCGATCTTTCGCCTACGAGAACACATGGAGCGGCTGCTTCGCAGTTGCAAGATCCTCATGATCGACGTGCCGTTCTCCCTCGACACACTCTGTGACGCCGCAGTGGAGACGGTACGGGTCAACGACCTCACCGACGGCTGCTACATCCGCCCCCTCGTCTACCTCGGCTACGGCGAAATGGGCGTAAACCCCATTGGTGCACCGACCAACGTGATCATCGGTGCGTGGCCCTGGGGTGCGTACCTCGGTGCGGACAGTCTCGAAAAGGGCGTGCGCATGAAGATCTCGTCGTGGGCCCGTCACCACCCCAACTCCATGCCGACGGCGTCAAAGACGGTCGGCGCGTACGTGAATTCCTGTCTCGCCAAGGTGGAGGCCGTAAAGGCCGGCTACGACGAAGCGATCATGCTCGGCACCGACGGACTGATTAGCGAGTGCACGGGGGAGAACCTCTTCATTGTGCGCGACGGTCAATTGATCACGCCGCCGCCGTCGGAGGCCGGGGCCCTGCGAGGTGTCACCCAGTCGAGCGTCGTCAAGATTGCGAACGATCTCGGTTACGCGGTCAGTTTTGAGGCCATGCGTCGTGACGATCTCTACCTCGCCGACGAGGCGTTCTTGACCGGTACCGCGGCTGAAGTCGTACCGATTGACTCGATTGACGACCGTACGGTCGGTGAGGGCAAGCCCGGTCCGATCACGGTCGCTATTCAATCGACCTACTTCCAGGCGGTGCGCGGAGCGCGACCGGCCTACGAGAGCTGGCTCACTAAGGTCTTTTAAACACCGAAGTAGGCTCGTGGCGTGACGCAACCGACATTTTCTCCCGTTACGCAGGCCGGCATGGTCCGAGCGACCATGGAGACCGGTACGGCCGAATTCTCGCGGCCGCCTAAACCGGGATTACTTCGCGCACTGCCCGTGGCCGGCAAGCCCGGTCGCGGCACGCAGGCGCCCGGTGAGGGATTTGCGCTCACCATCGCGCAGCGTGAATGCGCGAAACTCACCTTCGAGCACGAACACGATCGTGGCGACGTGGCGCTCGGCGTGGCACTCGTCGCCGCCAAGCGCGCCAGTCTCGTCGGACGGGGTCCCCAGTTAGGTGACGTCCACGTCGCCATGGATCTCTTCGGTCTTCGCGACGCTGCCGTGATCGATCACGACGTGGCGAAGCCGTTCTCCGGCATCGCGCACAGTTACGTGGTCCAACGAAAGTTCGTCGACGCCGTGAATGAGTCTGAGCTCGACATGCCGACGACTTCGCCGACTTCGCACTAAGTCCGTACTAAGGAGCGTCATGAGTTTCGACCTCAACAGTGAACAGCGGGCTTTCCGTGACGTCATGCGTAGTTTCGTGGATGAACAGGTCGCGCCCTACGCCGCCGAACACGACCGCGATCAGACCTATCCACAGGAGAGTTTCGACGCCTGCGTGAAGATGGACCTGCCGTCGTTGCAGATCCCCGAGGCGTACGGAGGTGCCGGCGCCGACATGGTGACCCAAGCGATCATGGCCGAAGAGTTGGCGAGGGGCTGCGCCTCCACGTCGGTGACGATTCTCATTTCGAAGCTCGGCATGTTGCCCGTCATGAACTTCGGCTCCGAGGAGTTGAAGCAGCACTACCTCCCGCGAATCGCGTCGGGTGAAATTCAGGCCAGCTACTGCCTCTCCGAAGCCGACGCCGGATCGGACGTGGCCTCCATGAGGGCGCGCGCCGTGCGCGACGGCGACGATTACATCTTGAATGGCTCGAAGTACTGGATCACCAACGCGGGCGTATCGGACACGTACACCGTCTTCGCGAGTACGGACCCGACCGCTCGCACCCACGGCATCACCTGCTTTCTCGTTGAGAAGGGACCGGGCGTCGAGTTCCCGAAACACGAGGAAAAGATGGGACTTCGCGCCTCACCGACCGGTGAAGTCATTTTCAACGATGTCCGCGTGCCGGCGTCGCACCGTATTGGCAACGAGGGCGAAGGCTTCTTGATCGCCATGCACACGCTCGACCGTTCGCGTCCCACCATTGGCGCCCAGGCCCTTGGCATCGCGCAGGCGGCCATTGATTACGCCGCGCAGTACATGAAGGGCCGTAAGGCCTTCGGCAAACCGATCGCCGAACTGCAGGGACTTCGCTTCATGTTGGCCGACATGGCGATTCGCACCGAGGCCGCGAGGGCTCTCGTCTATCGCGCGTGTGCGGCCATCGACGCCGGCGACCCCGACGGCAACCTCTCCTACCTCGGCGCGGCGGCGAAGTCGTTCGCTTCCGACACCGCCATGAGCGTCACCACGGACGCGGTACAACTCTTGGGCGGTTACGGCTTCACGAAGGACTTCCCTGTAGAGCGCTTCATGCGCGACGCCAAGATCACCCAGATCTACGAGGGCACGAATCAGATTCAACGCGTCGTCATCGCCAAGCATCTCTTGAAGTAATTCGGTGCGTGTACGCTCCCACGGGCTTGTCCTCGGAAAGTTCTACCCACCCCACCTCGGGCACGACTACTTAATTCGAGCGGCCTCGTCGTCGTGTGACGTCGTCACGGTGTTGGTCCTCGGTCGTGACGACGAGGGAATGGGCGTGGTCACTCGCGTGGAGTGGCTGCGGCGAAACCACCTGGAACGACCCAACGTCCGAGTGGTCGGTGTGATCGACAACAACCCCACCGATTTCGACGACGAGCGCCTGTGGACGAGGCACATGAGAGTCATTCATGCGGCCCTCGAGGGTGCCCCCGACGCCGCGACGTTGCCAGTGATCAATCTCGTCTTCTCCTCTGAGAACTACGGAGTGGAGCTCGCTCGGCGCTTTAGCGCGCGCCACGTAGCGGTCGATCCCGAACGACTCGCGCTCCCCATCTCGGCGACGATGATTCGCGCCGATCCCGTGGCGCAGCAGGACTTTCTTTCGCCAACCGTTCGCGCGAGCGTGGCCAAACGCGTCGTCATTCTCGGGGCCGAATCGACTGGTTCGACCACGCTCACGGCACAACTCGCTCAGGCCTATCGCCGACGTGCCGGATTCGAGCGAACTTCGTGGGTCCCCGAGTACGGTCACGAGTTCGGTCGGTTCAAACTTCTGCGCGCGCGAGCCGAAGCAATGGTGGACGGCGATGATTGTCCGGAGTCGCGTGATCTCTCGTGGAGCGACGACGAATTCGAGGTTATTGCGCGTCGACAGAACGAGAACGAGGACGACACCGCCCGCGACACCGGACTGTTGTTACTCTGTGACACCGATTCGTGGACGACGGCGTTGTGGCAGGAGCGCTACCTCG
>DATCFS010000115.1:0-12661 GCA_036509375.1 Acidimicrobiales bacterium | reverse complement strand
TCCGTAGATACCCACCGGACCAAAGTCGAAACTCCGTCGCTGATCGGATGCGGTCACGTTGCGAATCAACATCGCCGTCTCCGCGGTGAGCAGGTGATGCTTGTCGGGCCGCGCCGTTGAATTGAGTATCTCGCCGAGGTAGGAGACCAGCTCGTGGACGTCTGAGAGCACGACGTCGATATTGCGGTCAAGTAAATTCGCCTCGGCACTTTGCGAACCCGACGGCACCGAGATTCCCTCAAAGGCCTCGATCACGTTCGGACCGGCGAAGCCGAAGTTCGTCCCCGACGTCGCCAGTACGAGGTCGGCGTTCGGCACGGCACTCGCCGATACGCCTCCCCACACGTTGCCGAGCAACACGGCGAAGTGGGGAAGGTCGACTTTGTCCTTGTAGAGACGAATCGCTTCCACCATTCGGGTCATCTGTGTCAGTCCGGCGAAGTTCTCGTGCTGACGAACTCCGCTCGAGGCGTAGACGCTGACGAAGGGTAACTTTCGATTGATGGCGAGGTCGGCCGCCGCTTGGAACTTCTCACCCGACACCACGCCGAGCGAGCCGGCGAAAAAGTCCCAGTTCATTGCGTAGAGGACCACTTCGCGACCGTCGATGGTGGCGAGTCCGTAGGTCGACGACTCGATCTTTCCCTTGCCGCGCTCGCGGCGAAGCTTGTCGCCGTACGATTCGTCGCCTTCGCCGCCGTGTCCTCGACGAACCAGACCAACGAGGTCCTTCGCAATTCGCCAGCGGCCGTGACTGGCTTTGAAGTTGACCAGTTCTTGGAGGGTCAGTAGCTGTGACGGACTGTTGACCTTCTTTCGATTTCGAAGGTGAGCGCCGACCGGCGCCTTGAAAATTGGTAGGCCGGCGGGATGACCTTCACCGAGAAGTCTCGAATCGAGATCGTCTTCGGGAAGCGAACCGTCGAAGTCCGCGAGATCTGCCATGGACATCCATTATTGCACCCCTAGTGAAATTAGGGAAAGACGGAGTGCACCAACGCGTCGAGCGCATTCACGTCGCGCACGCACAACCGCAATTCGCGACCGCACCTCTTCACAGTAAAACACCTGCGTCGAAAGAGATTTGTCCCTCGTACTCGTGAGTAACCGCCGCGCGTGTCGCTGCGAATTCATCGCGAACTCCGAACGTAGCCTCGCGCGACACGCGCGTCAGCACGCTGGAACTATTTGCGTTGGATCGCGTAGTCAAGGATCCCAATGACGAACCAAATCCAGATCCACGCCAACGACCATCCGGCGAGGTGGAAATCGAATCTCGTCGTCTCGACGGGCGCGGGCGCCTCCGAAACGGGCGTCACCGACGTCCAGTAACTCGACGGCCCTTCCGTAGTCGGGGCGGCGATGGACGATTGCGTCGCCAGCACATCGTCACCCTTCCATCCCCATCCGTATTCCGACGTCAACATCCAGGCGTACGAGTACAGGCGTGCGTTGTATCGCAGCCCCGTCGCTGCGGCCCGGTACATGGGATCGGGCAGCCGTCCAAGAATCAACGCGGCAATCCACAACACGATGTTGAACACGAAGAATCCGACTTGAATACAGGCCCCGACAAAGTACGCGGGAATCACGAGGATGAATCGAAAGAGCACTGACCATCGATTCAGCCGTCCCGACGGCGGAAATTCGACACCGATTGGATAGTTGGACTCCTCGTCACCGTTGAACGGCGGGTAGGCGTCGGTAAGGAGCATGTTCGAAGCGTTGACACGCGTAAGCCATCGCACGACGATTCGCAGGAATGATGCGAGGCCCTCGGGGACGCGTCCGAGCACCAGCGCCGAGAACCACGCCGCTACGGCGACGAGAAAACCACCGAAGACGACGAAGATCAAAACAATGAATTGAGGTATCAACAGAAGCCATCGAAGCGCAATCGTCCACCGGCGTTGTTTCGGCGGCAGGTCGTCGACCAGCGGAATCCGTACGTGAATCACTGGTGGACCGGCCGGGGGCGCCTGGTAGTTCGGCGGCGGCAGTGGAAGAAGACTTGACGTCGCAGGGGCCGGACCTTCCGAGGGAGGGGTGGATAGACCGTCGGTCGGTGTCTGATCGTCGCTCATTGCCTAGTCCTCTTCCTACTCCGGTCCGTGAGCGTACATCGACTCGACATAGCCCCACTGCTTTATTCGCGGTCGCCATCGTGGTGGTGCCGTCGGCAGTGAGGTGGGAGCGACGAGTTCGCGGGCCGAATGACGTAACAGCACAAACAACATGAGGGATATCCCCCATCCGGCCACGCCACCAACCAGACCTTCCACAATTGCTTTGCTCGCGCTGTAGACCGGCGCGATACCGATGTCGTGGTGACCGTTGGGCGTCGGCGCGAAATCGGCAACGCCGTCGTGCGCCGAGTGGAACGCCACGACTAACAGGTACGAGAGCACACCGATCTTCGTCCAGGTCTTCTTGGCGCGCGAGGCGGCCAGCCAGATCACGGCGGCCGCGAACCCGGTAACGAAAGGATGAAAAAGTTCGACACCGGGTCGAACCAACGACATCATGAGGTGCAGGTACTTTTCGTTCGTCCGAACCTCCCACAAAGTCCCTTCAAAAGCCCCAAACGTGGCCCCACTGCAAATCACGAGAAAGAGTCCCGTCTTGGGGTCCTTGAACCGAGCGGAACCGAAAAAGAGGAGGAGGGCCGGTATGAGGAGCTTGGCCGTCTCTTCAATAGGTCCGGCGAGCCACAATGTCGTACGTATTCCCGCGTGATCCACGGACAACGTCTCGAGGACGATCGCAATGACGGAGGCGACGATTCCTGAAATCACTCCCAGCACGAGGAGACTCTTCAACCGGGGCAGCTCGTTGAATTTGAGGTAGCGGCCCGCGAGTAAGACGGCACCGGCCATGAACACGACGTAGCCAACGCTCGAGGTCCACGCCCAGTAGTTCTGCTTCGTCGCAATCACCACGATCGCCGAGAGCACGCACAGCATCTGACCGGCGACTAACAGCCACAACCACGTGAAGACCTCGGGCGGTTTCGTTCTCTGCCATTGTGGAGGCTTCCCAACGCCCGGTGCTGCCGCCCGAGCACCGGTCCAAATATGTCCGTCCCACTGCGCAACCTTCGCCGGAGCCCCGTAGGGAAACCATCCGCTCGGAGTAGGTTGCGCGTCAATATTCCCATCGGCCGCCCACTCGTTGCTCTCCTCGGGGGCGTCCATCCCACAATCTATGAGATAGCCCCTACGAAGCACGTCTCTTCGGGCCACACGTACGCGAGTTGGTCAAACACCGCACGTCCTGTGCGACTGCCGTGCGCGAATTCATTGCCTCAGTAGTGTCGTTCACGTGGGGACTCCGTGAGTGAGGGCAGTCGAGCGACGTACGCGAACAAGGCCGCGTTGAGCGCACTGGGGCTGGCGAACTCTCGCCATCTCATTCCGACGCCCGCTCTGCTGTGCGACCTCGCCCTTCTCGGCGACAACATCGATTCGATGGCGGCGATTGCGCGAACGGGCGGCGTTGCCTTACGTCCACACGTCAAGTCACACAAGAGCGCGTTCGTCGCCAGGCGGCAATTGGGGGCCGGGGCCACGGGACTGTCCTGCGCGAAACTCTCCGAAGCCGAGTCGATCGTCGACGCACTGTGGGCCGACGGCTATGAGGTTCCTCTCTCCGTCCTCCTGACGTCCCCGCTCGCCGGAAGACTGTCAACGGAACGTGCGGCAGCGCTCTCACTACGCTGCGACCTTCACGTGGTCGTTGATCATCTTGACGGTGTCGACGAACTGGCGAAGTCCACCGATGCCCTCTCGGCGTCACTCAATGTATTGTGCGACGTCGATGTCGGTCTTGGTCGAACCGGCGTCGTCGATGGGGACGCGGCACTCGGTGTCGTTGAGCGCGTACTCACGTACCCCCAACTTCACTTCGCTGGCGTACAGGGCTACGGCGGTCACCTCCAACACATCAGTGGTCGTGAACACCGACGGGTCGCCACCATTGCGTCAACTCAGCGACTCGAGAAGGTCATTCGAACGCTGGAGCGTCACGGCCATGTGGTGCCTCTTCGAACGGGTGGCGGCACGGGTACCGCGGCCATTGACATCGAGCTCGGTGTTCTGAACGAACTCCAACCGGGTAGCTACGTCTTCATGGACCGCGAGTACCGCGACGCGCTTGGCGGTGACCCCGAAGGGCGCTTCGCGCAAAGCCTCACCCTGCTCACCACTGTCATCTCGACCAATCAAGACGGCTTCGTTACGGTCGACGCTGGGCTGAAGTCCATGGCGACCGACGCCGGCGTTCCGGTCGTGGTGGGCCACGAAGCAACGTCGACCTACTCCTTCTTCGGTGACGAGCAGGGATTGGTCACCACGTCGCCGGGTCACACGTTCGTCCGAGGGCAACGTATTGAACTCGTGCCACCACACTGTGATCCCACGGTCGATCGTTACGACGTCATCTGGCTCGTCCACGACGACGTCGCCATTGACCTCATCGATGTCACGGCTCGGGGTTGCTCGCAATAGCGACTGTTCGGTGCTCCCAGGCGCATCAACGAGGATGCGAACGGACTCATTCTTTAGAAAATCACAGAACATTCTCGTCCATTCGTGCCTATTCGACCTCCGTAACAAAAAGATATGTGCTCCATCTTCCCTCGTCAGACCGGTTAGAGGCCGGCCCTGGGCTGTACTTCTCGCCAATAGGTCACTACGCTTGAGTCGTAGTAGAAAGCGGTTCGAACGTGGTTCTCTGACGTTCCTTCCCCAACACGCCGACGTGATTCAGTCCATTCCTGGCACAACGTTTATGGAGGCGATGCGACGATGGCACCTACTCGACACTCAAGTTCATCGAGCGGACACGATGGGATTCACTCCGGCGACATGGCACCGTCGCTCGAATTCCGAAGCCTCAAGGATCAGGGGTCCACGTCGCCCCTCACCCCGGAGGCGCTCGAAGCCATCTTTCCCGCCATCGGTGACTACGCGTTCCTCTCGGACTGCGAGAACACGTTGCTCGTTGCACCCACCGGCTCAATTGAGTGGATGTGCCTGCCCAAGCCCCACGACCCGAGCATTTTTGGCACCATTCTCGATCGATCGGCCGGTTCATTCCGAATGGCTCCGGTGGAGAGTTCGGTCCCCGCCCACCGTCAGTACGAACCGGGCACCATGGTGCTCGCGACGACCTGGCAGACCCGCAGTGGCTGGCTCGAAGTGCACGACTTTCTCGCCATCGGCCCGTGGTACCGCACCGGCGAACGATCGGCCCTCCAACGTCGAACCCCCGGCGACTTCGACGCCCGACACGTACTGGTACGGACCGCGAAGTGCCTTCACGGCAGTGTGGACGTCATACTGAATTGCGAACCGTCATTCAACTACGGCCGTGCCGACGCCGAATGGGAGTACGCCGGCACGTCGTACGACAAGGTGTGGACGACCAATCCCGACGCCAACCGCATCACGCTCACCGGCGACATGCGGTTCGGCATCGAGGGTCGAGCCGTCAGAGCCCGTCACCGTCTCGTCGAAGGAGAATCGTGTTTCGTCGCCATGAGTTGGAACGACACGCCGCTCCCCTCGACCCAGGAGGAGGTCGATCTCTACAAGAGTGAGACGTCGCGCTTCTGGCGAGGCTGGATCGACGGCGGCCGATTCCCCGACCACCCCTGGCGAGAACTTCTCCAACGAAGTGCCCTCACCTTGAAGGGGCTCTCGTACGCGCCCACGGGCGCCATTTTGGCGGCTCCCACAACCTCACTGCCCGAGAACCTCGGGGGCACACGCAACTGGGACTACCGCTACACGTGGATCCGCGACACGGCCTTCGCCCTTCGAGCCCTACACGCGCTCGGCTTTGACACCGAGGCCGACGACTTTCTGGCGTTCCTCGGTGACGTGCTCGAGCCGGCTCGGGGCACCACGGTTGGCACGACCGGCGTTCGCACGAGACGAAATCTCCAGGTCCTCTATCCAGTCGACGGTGGCGACGCACCGATTGAGCAGGAACTGGACCACCTCACGGGCTACGTGTGGAGTCAACCGGCTCGAGTGGGCAATGGCGCCTTCGACCAGAAGCAATTCGACATCCTGGGCGGCATCGTTGAGTGCATTTACGAACACACTCGCTCGCGCGATTCGCTCAGTGAGCGTTCGTGGCGAATCGTGATTCAGGCCGTCGAGGTCGCACTCGCCTGCTGGCGAGAACCGGACCGCGGCATCTGGGAGGTGCGCGGCGAACCTCGACACTTCACCTTCTCCAAGGTGATGTGTTGGGTCGCGATCGAACGTGGCGCGCGTTTGGCGGCACTGCGCGGTGAATCCCAGCGGGCCGATCAGTGGTTCGCCGAGGCCAAGGTCATTCACGAAGACATCTGCGCGAACGCCGTCGGCAAACGAGGGTGCTTCACGCAGTCGTACGGGAGCGACGAACTCGACGCGTCACTGCTCGTCATGCCCATGCTCGGATTCCTGCCTCCGACTGACGAGCGAATCCGCTCCACGGTCTTCGCCATTGCCGACGACCTCACTGACGGCCCGTTCGTCTTTCGGTACCGTCCCGAAAAGACGGACGATGGATTCGACGGAGAGGGAGAAGGCAGCTTCACGGTGTGCTCCTTCTGGCTGGTCTCCGCGCTCACGGCAATCGGCGAACTCGACAGCGCGCGAACGCACTGCGAGAAGTTGATCGGTGCTGCGAGTGCGCTCGGTCTGTACGCCGAAGAACTGGATCCGACCACGTCGCGTCACTTGGGAAACTTCCCGCAAGCCCTCACGCACCTGGCGCTCATCAACGCGATCCTCGGCATCATCATTGCCGAGCAGAGAGAGGGAGAGTCGGCGAGCGGTAGCGCTCGGGCTCACAGTTGGTGGAACGCCGGCAAATTGCGTATCACCGAAGCCATTACGGTCCAGGACGTGTGGCCCGACATGGACGAACCGGTCGATCCCAGCGAAACTTAGTCGCGCCCCGTACTCTGAAGTTCCTGCTCCGAACGGCCGAATGTCGCCCTACGCTTGAATGTCGCGCAGCCCTCGGCCCGTGTTGCGACGTGAAGGACGAGAAGGGCATCTCGTTTTTTCGCGAATGTCGTTGCCCACTTGATAACGAGGAGTCCACGATCCGACCGTCAGTCGGCACCACTTCATGATCGAAACGAACTCCCCAACGACCGAAGCGGACGAGACCGTGACCGACCACGTCGTCACGCACGAAGTCGAGACGGCGTCGTTCGTGGTCGTCGCCAATCGATTGCCCCTTCGGCACTCCGCGGCGCCCGGTGGTGAGGGTTGGTTACCGAGTCCCGGTGGACTCGTGTCGGCGTTGACGTCGGTCCTGCAAAGTCGACAGGGACTCTGGATCGGATGGCCCGGAACATCCAAGGACGAAGCTCCGCCTTCAACCTACGAAGGCATCCGGCTGAAGTCGGTCGCGATTAGCCCCGAAGAGTACGACGAGTTCTACCTCGGATTCTCCAACGCGACGATCTGGCCGCTCTACCACGACGCCATACGCAGTCCGAGCTTTCACCGCACGTGGTGGCACACCTACCGCGAGGTCAACATGCGATTCGCAGTTGCGGTCGCCGAAAGCGTGGCGCCCGGCGGCACCGTGTGGGTCCACGACTACCAGTTGCAACTGGTGCCTCAGATGCTGCGACAACTTCGACCTGACGTGGTCATTGGATTCTTCTTGCACATTCCCTTCCCGCCGAGTGAGCTGTTCATGCAACTGCCGTGGCGCCGAGAGATTTTGGCCGGGCTGCTCGGTGCCGACCTGCTCGGTTTCCAACTGCACTCCTCGGCCTCGAACTTCTCGCGCCTGGCCCGTCGACTCACGTCGGCGACCGGTACCGACTCCGGACTTGACTTCGAAGGACGGGCCGTGCGCGTCGGATCGTTTCCGATTTCGGTCGACTGCGATCAAATCGTCGAATTGGCCTCCGACGCCGCCGTTCGAGCGCGGGCTCGCGAGATTCGCCACGACCTGGGCGATCCCGAATTCCTCCTACTCGGCGTCGACCGTCTCGACTACACCAAGGGCATCCAACAACGCGTGAAGGCCGTGGCCGAGATGCTGAACGACGGACTGCTGACCGCCGAGCGCCAGGTGATGATCCAAATCGCGGTGCCGTCGCGCGAGTCCGACTCGCATTACGAACAAGAGCGCCACGACCTCGAGCGTGCCGTCGGTGAGGTCAACGGCGAACACGGGCTGGTGGGTCATCCCGCCATCCACTACCTCCATAAGAACCTGCCCTTCGATGAACTCATTGCGCTCTATCTCGCGGCGGACATCATGATGGTGACGCCCTTCAAGGACGGGATGAATCTTGTGGCCAAGGAGTACGTCATGTGTCGCACCGACTTGACGGGCAAATTGATCCTGAGCGAATTCGCCGGGGCGGCCACGGAACTTCGCGGTGCGTACATGGTGAATCCCCACGACCTCGACGGCATCAAAGAAGCAATACTTCTCGCGATGAACTCGGGACCGAAGGAAACGAGAGACCGAATGTCGAGAATGCGCCGAATGGTCTTTCGCCGTAACGTCTACGACTGGGCGAAGGCCTTTCTCGCGGCGCTCCAACTCTCGGGCCCGGCGAGCTAGGCCCAATCTCTTCGAACGAGTATCAAAGTTCGTCGACGAGGTCCGCCACCGAATCGACAATGCGAGACGGCTGGAACGGATAATGGTCAATCTCGTCAGGTTGCGTGACGCCCGACAACACGAGGATTGTCCCGAGACCGGCCTCGGCACCGGCCTGAATGTCGGTGTCCATTCGGTCGCCAATCATGATCGTCGACTTCGAGTGGGCACCGAGAATATTGAGGCCTTCGCGGATCATGACGGGATTGGGCTTACCGACGAAATAAGGAGCCACGCCCGTGGCGCTCTGGATCATTGCGGCCAACGCACCGCAACCCGGGAGCGGTCCCTCGGGCGACTGTCCCGTTGGTTCGGGGTTGGTCGCAACGAAGTGGCTCCCGTTCTCGACGAGGCGCACCGCCGTCGTCATTTCGTCGAATGAATAGTTTTGTGTCTCGCCCAGCACGACGTAGTCCGGTTGACGATCGTCTTCGCGGTACCCGACGTCGTGGATGGCCTCGTGCAGACTGCTCTGTCCAATGACGAATGCGGTACCGAACGGACGCTGGGTGTGCACGAAATGGGCGGTCGCCAGGGCCGACGTCCAGAGTTGCTCCTCTTCGACCGCCAGGCCCATCGAGGCCAGTTGCAGTCGGACCTCTCGCGGGGTGAAGAGCGAATTGTTCGTGAGAATGAGGTAGGGCCGACTCGTGGAACGCAGTTTGTCCAAGAACTTGTCGGCGCCCGGCACCATGGCCCCATCGCGGATCAGCACACCGTCCATGTCGCACAGCCAACTCTCGGCGCGCGATATCAAATCCATGCTTCCAGTATGGACGATACGACACCAGGTTCTGGTCGCACTTCGCACTGAATCGCAACAATTTGCCACGATTCAACGTCCCCGGCCCCATCGACCCCTTCGGCAGCATCGGAGAATGCTCGGCGAATCCCTCGTTTGCGGGGGGACCGTGCGGCGACCGTGAAATGAACGTGATTGCTTGCCACTTCTTCGACAACGTGCGTAGGATGCGACCAGCAGTGAGGCGGTCAACTGGTCGAACGTCGTCACCGTCTGAATGACGAAGCCACAATCAACCAAGGGGAATCAAATGAACGCACGTACCAGACAGTTCTCACCGCGCCACTTCGCGGGCACGCTCGCAACCGTTTTTGTGTTGGCCTTTGGCGTCCTCGTGTCGGGGGCGACGCCGTCATTCGCCGGCACGGTGCTGCATTCGGCGAACGGTTCGGCGTATTGCAAGTTGTTGACCTCGTACGACAAGAAGCAGACCGCCGCCAACAAGGCCCTCGAGACGCCGGGAGCGGCCGTGGCCGCCATGAAGGCCGCCTACGCCAACCTGAAGAACATTGAAGGAACCGTCCTCAATGTCGCTCCCTCGACATTGCAATCGCCCTACAAGACGCTGTTCAAGGATCTCAATCTCTTCTACGGGTACCTGGCGTCGGCCAACTTCAATTACGCCAAGATGAGCAAAGCTAACTTGGCGAAGTTCGAGGGTCTCGCAAAGTCAATGACCCCGGCGTCCAACAAGATCACGGCCTACAACAAGAACGTGTGCGGCGTTAAGTCCTAGCGCGATTTCGGTTCGCCGTCGTAACGCAAACATGCGGGAAGGAGCCCGAACGCTTCGGTTTCGCTCAACTTCGTCGCGGCAGTTATGGCGTCGGCCGGCACCCACCGTGGGTACAGCTCTTCGTGGTTGCGGTGGGCGCCGCTTTCGGTGTGTTCCTGGTGGATCGCGCTGAGTCGTTGCGTTCCGAGTCGAGCGCTGACGCGCACGATGGCGGGCCAGACGCGCGCATGTAACAAGGTGATCTTCGCGTTGACGAGTCGCGTCGTCACAATGTCCTTATCATCATCGAGGACGTTCAGGATTTCGTAGATCATCTTGCCGGCGGCGTGTCCCCACCAACTCCCCCGTATCGGTTCGCCGGCAATGAATTCGGCCACGTTGGGGATGGGCCCGCGCGCCGATTGCAGGACGACACCTTGTTCCTCGACCCACGTTCGCGTCAACCGGGTGAGATCCTCAACGTGGCTCGTCACGTCGCCGTCGCCGTCGCGACCGACCCCTCGGGTTCGGCCGGTCGCCGTCCCGGTCGACCGCCTTGTCGCCACCATTCGCCTCACGATACTCTCGGACCCGTTCTCGCTGAACCGTTGCACTTTCGGAAGCGAGCGCACGACGGTGAGGCGTTTTCAGTGTCCATCGAGGGAAAAGTTCGGCTCTCAAGACTCCAGTTGGGTTCCTGTTGGGCCGACGTGGGCCCTGAATTGTACTTGCTCTAATACTTTTGATTCCCTGAATCTTTCCGGCACGAGATCCATGGGGGTGGTGCAATGGCTATTGCAATTGGCGACGATCGCCGTGTCGACCCCGACAACGGGCCACCCCGACCTGCCGCTGCCACGCGGCCTCCGAGTGGACTTATGATCGTCGATTCTGTCGACGACTCGGTGACGCTGACGACCACTGACGTCATCAGTAAGTGGATATGGAAGGTCTTCGCCGTCTTCAGCGTCGTGTTGTTCGGCTACTTGATTGCCCTCGTGGTGCGAAACCCCAGCGACTCGTGGACCTGGCTCGATGGTTGGACGGTCTGCGGCATTGAAGTCCTCGCGTCATTGATGTGCATCCTTCGAGGACTCAATCGCCACCCCGGACGCGCCGCTCCACTGTTCCTCGGGTTCGCGCTCCTCTCGTGGAGTACCGGTGACATTTTTCTAACCGTCGAATCCCTCGGAGGCCGCACGCCACCGACACCGTCACTTGCCGACTTGTTCTACATCCTCTTCTACCCCCTGGCCTACATCGCAACCGTGCAATTGATCCGACGGTCCATTGGTCGCCTTACGCGACCGAACTGGCTCGACGGTGTTGTGGCCGGGCTGGGCGCGGCGGCGGTCTGCGCCGCTTTCGCCTTCCACGACATTGTGCACCTCACGGGGGGCGACGGCATCGCCGTGGCAACGAATCTGGCGTACCCGATTGGTGACCTCTTACTTCTCTCATTGGCCATCTGTGGCACCGTGCTGTTGGCCGATCGCCGCTCGTCGCCGTGGATCCTTCTCGCCGGAGGCATTTCACTCAACGTGGTCGGCGACACGTTCAACCTGCTCTCGTCCACCAACTTCCTCGCAACCGTCGGCGCGGACATCAATGCGATTGCGTGGCCCGTGTCGATCCTGCTCATGTCGATGTCGGTGTGGATGAAGCCCCGGGCGCTCGATCCCCTTCGTACGCAACGAGTGGCCGGTTTCCTCATACCGAGCGTCGCCGCGATCAGTTGTCTGATCATCCTCGTGGTGGGATCACTGCACCCGTTGACGCGCGTCGCCCTCGGGCTGGCGACCGCAACATTGATCACCGTGGGCGTTCGCCTGTCCCACTCGGCGCGCACGCTCCGGCTCTTAACCGAAGAACGACACCGACAGGCCCAGACCGACGAGTTGACCGGTCTCGGCAACCGTCGACATCTACTCGACGTCGTCGACACGTACTTCACCGACTTCGCGGATCCCTGGACGACCGGACGGCGAATGGCATTCCTCTACATTGATCTCAACCACTTCAAAGAGATCAATGACTCATTCGGCCACCCGGCCGGAGACGAACTGCTCCGCCAACTGGGGCCGCGCCTCACCCACGCGGTACCGAGCACTGGCTCGGTCTTTCGCCTGGGCGGCGACGAACTGGCAGTGATCTTGATTGATGACGACGCCGACGCCGCCAGCGAGGTCGCCGAGCGGATTCTCGAAGTTGTGAGGAAGCCGTTCTTCCTCCAAAAGATGAGTGCCACGGTGGGGGCCAGCATTGGGATTGCGCTCTCGCCCGAGGACGCCACGGAACGAACCGAGCTCATGTGGTGCGCCGACACGGCAATGTATCGTGCAAAACTGGGGAACATTCCCTACGTCTACTTCGACCAAGCAGTCGACGGGGGCGAACAACTACTCAATCTGGTGGAGGAACTCCGCGACGCGGTCGACGCGGGTGAGTTCGTTCTCCACTATCAGCCGCAGCTCGACCTGCGCACCGGTGAGATCCTCGCCGTCGAAGCA
>DATCFS010000114.1:0-7279 GCA_036509375.1 Acidimicrobiales bacterium | reverse complement strand
CGAGGTAGGCCAGTTGCGTCGCGTCAGCACGGTTGGTGGCGCGAAGGGTCGCACCGTACTCCTTCACTCGCCACGCACTGGCCGTCTCGTTAGTAGCGTTCGTTACGGGCACGTAACAAGGCTACAGACGGCCTCAACGCGTACTGACCACCTCATAGAGTTGACTAGTACCGCAAAGGGGGCAGCGTGTCACGCATCTTGATTGTTGAAGACGACGACCACATCCGCACCGCTCTTCGCCTCATGTTCGAAGGCGAGGGCTACATCGTTGACGACGCCCCGACGGGCGAAGTCGGCATTGCGCTCTTCAACCGCATGGCGTCGGACATGGCGATTGTCGACATCATGTTGCCGGGCATGTCGGGCTTCGAGACCTGTCTCGCACTTCGTAACGCCAGCGACTGTCCCATCGTCATTGTCTCGGCCCGCGACGACACCGCCGATGTGGTACTCGGACTCGAGTCCGGTGCTGACGACTACGTCACCAAGCCGTTCGTGCCCGAGGAGTTGCTCGCGCGCGTGAAGGCTCACCTTCGTCGACGACCGGAGAAGAGCACCGGGGCCTTTCAACTCGGCACGTTGCACGTCATTCCCGATGAGGGCGTCGTGCGTCAGCACGACGGCGCCGAACTCCACCTCACGTCAACGGAGTTCCGACTGCTCACCGACTTGGCGAGCAACAACGGCAAGGCGCTGTCGCGCGAGGACCTGTTGGAGCGAGTCTGGGGGTACGACTACTTTGGCGACAGCCGTCTCGTCGACGTACACATTCGACGGCTGCGAATGAAGATCGAGCCCGATCCCGCGAACCCCTGCTTTCTCGTGACCGTTCGAGGCACCGGATACAAGCTGGTCATCTAATGCGCCGACGGAGCCTGCGACTTCGGCTCCTCGTCACCTTCGGGCTGGGCGCGTTCATCCTCTCCACGCTCATCGCGTCGCTCACGTACGTCGGCGTCCAGCGGATCCTCGTCAGCAATCAACAACAGACCGACCTGCAGCAGAGTTACGTCAACGCGGCGCTCGTGCGCGCCACACTGTACTCGTCGCCTCCCGAACTCTCGAACCTGCTCAACTCCATCGAGCAGGCAACGGCGGCCAACGTGCTCGTGCGCACGCACGGTCAGTGGCTCGCGCGAAGCAACAACGCCTCTTTCGTCGACGTGTCGCTCAAGACCATCAACTCGGTCGACCGAGGTCACGCCACGGAACAGACCCTCGAAGTGGACGGCAAAACCATCTTCGTCGTGGGTGTCCCGATCCCCTCGGTGGAGACCCAGGACTTCGAGATCTTCAAACTCGACCACTTGGAACACACCCTGCACGAACTCCTCTTGGCCCTCGGTCTCGGAGCGCTCGTTACGACCATCATTGGCATGCTGGGCGGACTTTGGGTGACGCGCCGCACCGTGCGCCCACTCGAAGAGGTTTCGTTGGCGGCGGCGCTCATCGCCGACGGGGCGCTTACCACCCGACTGCAGGTGAACCAGGCTGACCGGGAAGTGGAGCAGCTGACCGAATCGTTCAACCAGATGGTGAGCCAACTCGTTGAACGACTCGAACGAGACGCCCGCTTCGCCAGTGACGTCAGTCACGAACTGCGCTCTCCCCTCACGACGCTCGCCACGACCGCGTCGGTACTCCAACAGCACCGAAGTGACCTGTCACCGGCCGGTCAGGAGAGTCTCGACCTCCTCCTGGCCGACCTTTCGATCTTCCAGTCGCTCGTCGAGGACCTCTTGGAGATGGCGAGGAGCGACGCGGGGGCCGGTGCGCTCGTGATGGAGACCATGCCGGCCGTCGAACTGGTTCGCCAGTCTGTGCGTTCGGCCTCCGCTCGTCACGCCATCAGCGAACCGCCCACTGAAGTCGCTGACGGCACCGGCGAGCCCTTCGTGCGCGTCGATCGAAAGCGCTTCGAGCGCGTCATCACCAACCTCGTCGACAACGCCCACCGCTACGCCGGTGGCGCCGTGGCCGTGCGCATCGACGTCGAAGGACCGCTGCTCGCCGTCAACGTCGACGACGCGGGGGCGGGCATTCCGCGCGAAGAGTCGGACCACGTCTTCGAACGTTT
Source organism: Acidimicrobiales bacterium (assembly GCA_036509375.1). Classification (GTDB taxonomy): domain Bacteria; phylum Actinomycetota; class Acidimicrobiia; order Acidimicrobiales; family RAAP-2; genus RAAP-2. The sequence goes on along the minus strand of DATCFS010000114.1, from coordinate 5,202 downwards.
CTACCGCGGTCTGGCGGCACACGACCGCGGCATCGCCCGCGGCACCGGCCTCGGTCTGGCGCTCGTGCGCGACCACGTACGGGCCTTCGGTGGCACGATCGCCGTCGCCGAGAGTCCCGAGGGTGGCGCTCGATTCCAGATCCTTCTGCCCCTCGTGGAAGCGGACGAGCTATGAGAAGCCCTCGCGTCCTCCTCGGTCTCGTGGCGAGCGCCGTGCTCTTGAGTGGCTGCTCTCTCGTGGCGACCACGTCCAGTCCCCAAAAGGTCAACAAGAAGAACGTTCCCTTCGGCTTGCTCGGCAAGACGATTCCCGGCACCGATCAGGGTCGGGTGGCCTTCAAGACCCAACCGGTGTACATCGTTGACGTGAGTGGTCACCTGTCGGCCTCGAGCCGAATCGTCCCCTCTCCTCCGGTCCTCGCCTCCGTGCTTCGTCAACTGATCCTCGGCCCGACCCGGTTGGAATCGAAGTTGGGCTACACCTCGGCCCTCCCGAGGACCATGGAGCTGCTCTCGGCCAGTCTGCGCAACGGCATTGGCTACGTCGACCTCTCCACGTCGCTCGGCCGGATGTCGCGGGCCGAGGAGGTGTTGGCCGTCGGCCAACTCGTCCTCACCGCCCACGACGTCGGGGCGACCCGCGGACTGGAAATCTCGGTCGCCGGCGTGGCGCAGAGTTCGCCACTCCCCAACGGGCAGAGTCAGACTCTGGTGCGGCCCAGCTACTTCCAGAGCCTCTTGAACAACTAAACGACGGGAATCGGTCGAGAGGCCGGAGCCGCGTTCCAAAGATGTTCGAGGTCGTAGTACTCGCGCGCCGCCTCATCGAAGACGTGGACGATGACGTCGCCGTAATCGAGGGCGATCCACTCGGCGCCGGTCCATCCCTCAACGTGAATCGGCTTCAGGTCGAGGGCCAGTTCAACGAGTCGTTCGACCTCTTCGGCAATGGCGCGGACCTGGCGGTCGTTGCGTCCCGAGGCGACGACGAGGGCGTCGAAGGAGTCCACGAGGTCACGCAGATCGAGCGCCACGGTGTCGCGACCGAGCTTGTCCTCGGCAGCCATGACGGCCGCGTTTACGAGAGCGGTAACGAAATCGGAGTGCGGGCCGCGAGCGTTCTCGCCGCTGGTCACGAAGTCACTCAGTGGGACACCCCGAGCACGACCAACGCAGCAACAAAGGGAACGGTGAGCGACACAACTCCGATGACTGCGTATCGATGCTTCAAGCGACGTAACTCTCTGCGCCGCAGTGGCGCCGCCTCCAAACCCCGCAGCCTCGCGGGCTGGGATTCAGTTGCGTCAAAGAGTCGAACTGCCATTCCTTCGACTTTAGCCTCGCGCACCCTGCAAGAGCGGAATAACGAGTTCGGGCACGAACCGTCGCAGGTCGTCGTCGGTCGCCACCATGTTGCGTATGAACGAACTCGAAAGATCAACCGGGTCCATCGAAATCTCGTAGTGCACCCATCCATCAGGGACAACCGTTCGAGCGCCCGGTCGGGGCACCACGCCAACACGAACCAATGTTCGCAGCGTCGTCGACTCGTGCCACTCGTCAAGTTGTTGTGCGAGATCGGCGCCGATGATGAGATCAACGTGCTGCGCGACGTCCAACAACTCACGAACGGTATCGATCGAGTAGGACGGACCGTCACGGAGAATTTCTCGATCGGACACCGTGACGAGGTCGAGCGTGTCGAAGGCGGCGTGAGCCATTTCCAGTCGCACGCTCGCCGGACGGATGGCCGACGCGCTCTTTAAGTAGGGGTCGCCGGCGACGGTGACCTCAATCTCATCGAAGAGTCCGGTCGCCGCGGCGGCGCGCAGTGCGGCGACGTGACCGAAGTGCGGCGGGTCGAATGTCCCACCGAAGAGACCAATTCGCCGTGCTTTCACGCTTCGACACTAGGTCGCGACGATGGAAGCCTTCAGATTCCACTTATCATTGCGTGATGGAAGTCTCGACCAACGACTGGACGCAAGGTTCGTGGCGAACGCGTCACGCGTCGCAGAGTCCGACGTGGCCCGACCTCGATCACCTCGCGCGCGTTGAGGCAGAACTCGCAACGAAGCCGCCGCTGGTCTTCGCCGGTGAGGCGCGTACCCTCCAAAATCACCTCAGCCAGGTCGCTAGTGGCAAGGCGTTCCTCCTCCAGGCCGGTGACTGCGCGGAGTCCTTCGATGAGGGCTCGGCCGACTCAATCCGCGACAAACTAAAGGTCATCTTGCAGATGGCTGTGGCGTTGACGTACGCGTCGGGCGTTCCGGTCATCAAGGTCGGTCGAATCGCCGGCCAGTTCGCCAAGCCCCGCAGCGACGAATTCGAGGAACGCGACGGCGTGCGCCTCCACGCCTTTCGCGGTCACATCGTGAACGGCGACGACTTCAACGCCGAGGCCCGTCGCCCCGACCCCGAACGACTCCTCGCCGCCTATCACCAGAGCGTGGCGACCCTCAACCTGCTTCGGGCCTTCACCACGGGCGGCTTCGCGGCCCTCAGCCGCGTCCACGCGTGGAACCAGGAGTTCGTCGCGAACTCGTTGGAGGGTAAGCGCTACGAAGTGGTCGCCGACGAGATCGAGCGCGCGCTGCAGTTCATGAAGGCCTGCGGCATTGACCTGCACGATGACGGCGCGCTGCAGGGCGTTGACTTCTACACGAGTCACGAGGCTCTCATCCTCCCCTACGAGCAAGCGCTCACCCGTCAGGACTCGCTCACCGGTGACTGGTACGACTGTTCGGCGCACATGCTCTGGATTGGCGACCGCACCCGTCAACTCGACGGCGCGCACGTCGAGTTCCTGCGTGGCGTCGTCAATCCCATTGGACTGAAAGTCGGACCGACCATGGCTGTCGACGAGTTGCGGCGACTAGTTGACGCACTCAGTCCCGACAACGCACCCGGTCGCCTCACGTTGATCGCGCGCATGGGCGATTCCCTCATCGAAGAGAAGTTGCCCCCGCTCGTCGAAACGATGCGCGACGACGGTCGAATCGTCGTGTGGGCCTGTGACCCGATGCACGGCAACACGTTCGTAGCGTCCGGCGGACAAAAGACCCGGCACTTCGACGACGTACTATCCGAGACGTCCAAATTCTTCGAACTGCACCAGGCGATGGGCACGTGGCCCGGCGGACTCCACATCGAACTGACCGGTGACAACGTCACTGAATGTCTCGGTGGCGGATCACGACTCGACGAAGGTGACCTCGAGTTGAACTACACCTCGATCTGCGACCCGCGCCTCAACGCGACCCAGAGTCTCGACATGGCGTTCCACGTCGCCGAGTTTCTCCAGCGCTACTCCGCCGGGAGTGGCGCCCGGTCGTTGTAACGAAGCAGACGGCGCCAATGCTCCTTGAATTCAATCTCGGTCATTGAACAGTTCTCAATGCGCGGACGAAGTCGGACTTCGGGCCCGACGCCCTGATAGATCTTCATCGCCTGCTCGATGAAGCCGCCGTGGGTCACCACGACCACCAACTCGCCGGGGTGGCGGGCGACGAGTGCGTCCATGGCCTCGCGGCACCGCTCAAAGAAACCGAGCAATGACTCGCCGCCCGGTGCCGTCACGGCGCCGGGGTCGACGTCCCAATCCGGTGTCGGGTAGCGCTCGACGTACTGCGCCCAGGGCAGACCATCACCTTCGCCGACGTTGATTTCGCAGAGCGTGTCGTCGGCGACGGCCACGAGCGTGCTCGGCAACGCCGCCGCCACGATGGCGCCGGTCTCGACCGCCCGAGGGAGCGTTGACGTGTAGAACGCGGTCGCCGAGTTCAGTTCGCGGCTCATGAGGAGACGATCACGAAGGGCGACGGCTTGGCGTTGGCCGAGCGGAGTGAGTCCCCCATCACCGAGTGGTCCGCCCGCGAGGCCGTCCGCGTTGGCGAAACTTTCGCCGTGACGGATGAGCAACAGACGGGTGCCCGACGGCTTCGGCCCGCGTTGACGAAATCCCGATGGCGGCAGTAGCGCGTCCTCGTTCACGAGAGTTCCCCCACGAACGCTTCGAGTTGACGCAACGTGCGACACTCGATGACCCGCTCGCAGTACGGCGCGTACTGGTTCACGATGGAGTCGCCACTGTTCCAGTAGGCGGTCGGCTCGGGATTCAACCAGTACACGGCCTTGGCGCGGTACTTGAGGTCGGCGACGACCTCGGCGTGAGCTTGGTGGTAGTTGTTGCGTGCGTCGCCGAGGATGAGGATCGTCGAACGTCGGGTCACGTCCTTCGCGAATCGCTCGTGGAACGTGAGGAGCGCTCGGCCGTAATCGGAGTGTCCGTCGAAGGCGATCACGTCGGCCTCGGCGTTGATTCGAGCGACCGCCTCGGCCGGATCGTCGACGCCGTCGAAGAGACTGGTCACCTCGTCCAGTCCGTCGACGAAGACGAAGCTTCGGACTTTGGAGAACTGCGAACTGATGGCGTGCACGAGGTGCAGCGTGAAGCGCGCGAAGGAAGCCACCGATCCTGAGATGTCGGCAATAACGAAGATCTCCGGCTTGGCCGGGTGCGGCGGCTTGAAGCGCAGGTCAATGGGCACGCCGCCGGTCGAAAGACTTCGCCGAACGGTGTGGCGAAGGTCGACCGGTCCTCGACGGCGCCGTTTGCGCCGACGAGCGAGCCGGACAGCCAGTTTGCGACTGAGGGGGCGAAGGGCCCGTTCGAGTTGGGCCATCTCGTCGCGGTTGGCGTGCATGACGTCGAGATCCTCGGGAAGAGGTTTGCGTACCGACTTGGCGAGGGCCTCGGAGCCACGGTCCTCGACCAGTCGTTCGCGGATCACGCGCTCGATCTCGGCCTTCAACTGTTCGATACGGGCCTTTGCCTCTTCGCGCGCCAGTCGCTCGGCCAAGTGGTCGTCGCCCCCGCCGCCACCCCGAGTGAGACGCTGCTCCAGATTCTCCAGGTCGAGGTTTCGAAGAGTTCGGTAGAGGTAGTAGGTCCCACCGACTGGACGGCCCGGCTCCATGCCGGCGTAGCGCGTCACTGATTCACTGGCGGCTTGGCGCAGCGCGTTCATGTCACTGTCACGAAGGGCCCGAAAGAGCAGCTCGGCCAACTCTTGTGCACTGAGCGACGAGGAGGAACCGCCGCCCTCACCACGAGACTGTCCCGGACCGCTCGTGCCGGCGGCGCCTTCGCGGTCCATCTCGCTCGTGTCGGCGTCGTCCATGAACTCGGCGGCGCTCTCC
>DATCFS010000113.1:0-2600 GCA_036509375.1 Acidimicrobiales bacterium | reverse complement strand
GAGGAGCGATTGGAGATGACGCGAACGGGGTCGATCGGCTCGCGCGTTCCCCCGGCGCTCACCAGCACCCGTCGCCCGGTGAGCACACCGCGGTAGCCCTTGACGATCCGCTCGATCATCTGGAAGATGTCGACCGGCTCGGCGAGACGTCCGACCCCCCGGTCGCCGCCCGCTAAATCGCCGGAGGCCGGTCCGAGGACCATGACACCGCGCCGGCGAAGGGTCGCGAGGTTCTCCTGCACCGAGGGCTGCTCCCACATCTCGGTGTGCATCGCCGGACAGAGCAGCACCGGCGCCCTGCTCGCGAGCAGCGTCGCGAGCAACAAATCGTCACCGAGACCGGTGGCGTAGCGCGCGATGAGGTGGGCCGTCGCGGGAGCAACCACGATGAGGTCGGCCAATTGACCGAGGTGCGTGTGAGGTATTGGCGACGCGGGATCGTCGAACAGTGACGTACGCGCCGGCTCACTGGCGAGGGCGGAGAAGGTGACGGCACCGACGAACCGCGTGGCGTCGGGAGTGAGAACCGGCGAGACGAAGTATCCGGCGCCGCGAAGTAGTCGAAGTAGTTCGACGGATTTGTAAGCGGCGATGCCGCCGGCCACTCCTAGGACAATGCGAGGTGACGACGAATTAGGCGTCGCGGAGGGCATCGGTGAAGGCGTCCAGGTCGTTGTTGGCGTCCTGGCGCGCTTCTTCCAGCGCCACGGCCTGCAGGCGCTCATCCTCGAGCTCTTCGGCGGTCGGACGGTGGAACTCCAGTTTGCCCTGGTAGAGCTCGTCCATGGCCAGCGACAACGACTTGTTCGACAGTGACGTCACCTGCGGCGGAATCAGTGCGCCGTGTCCCGAACCGAGTCCGTTGTAGTACTCGTTGATCTCACGGGCGCGAATCGCCGACACCGCGACCAGCGTGAATTTCGAGTCCCCCACCTTGTGGAGAAGGGTTTCGATGGGTGGATCAACGAGGGTGGGGCGTTCGGCCATGGTGTTCAGTCCTTTTTCGAGGGGGATCGCCGTTGCGAGCGGAGTTCTTCCAGTATAGAGAGGATTTCGCCCGTTGCCCTCCCGACATTGTCATTTAAGACCACGTGCGAAGCGAGTTCATGGCCTTTGGCCAGTTCGTCCGGAGCGCTCGAGAGCCGTATCCGCACGTGATCGTCGCCGTCACCGCGTCCCCGGAGACGTTCTTCCAGCTGTTCGAAGGACGGCGGCAAGATGAGGAACACGACGGCGCGGGGGTCGTGATGTAGGACCTGCTCGGCACCCTGCACCTCAATCTCCAAGAGGACGTCGAGGTCATCGTGCGCCGTCGGTACCGGGGTGCCGTAGAGATTGCCGTGAAACTCCGCCCACTCGAGGAAGGCGTGCTCGACAATGGCGCGCTCGAACTCGTCTCGACTGACGAAGTGGTATTCGCTACCGTCTTCGGTTGCGCGACGGGGTCGCGTCGTCCAACTCTTGCTGAGCCAGAGGTGCGGGTCGGTGTCGACGAGTCGCCGTGCGAGTGTTCCTTTGCCGACACCACCGGGACCAATGAGTACAACAATGAGGGGATCAGCGGACAAGGGCTCGAAACAGTTCTGCGCGCTGCTTCGGACCGAGGCCGCGAATGCGACGGGTCTTGGCGATAGACGCGTTCTTCATTATGCGTTCGGCCTTCACCTCGCCAATCGCGGGAAGTGCACTGATCAGGTCGTAGGCGCGCATTTGGGCGACGCACTCTTCGCGCGCGGCGAGATCGAAGAGCTCATCGAGGGACAGCTCACCAGACTTCACCTGACGCTTCACCTCGGCGCGTCGACGGCGATTCGCGACCGCCAGACGCGACGCCTCCACCCGCTGTTCTTGCGAGAGAGTGGGCGGTGTTGGTGTCACACGTCCAGATTACTCCCCTCTCGTGATTTCTGTTCAGGTCAGGGCGGTGCTCAGATCATCACGCCATCGTTGTGCGGAATCCTTCAATGCTGAGCGCTCTGGTCCGACATTAAGTATCGAACGCGCGACATTCACAAGCACCGTGCCGGCCGGGCAACGATCGAAGAGGCGCCCGACATTCTCAGCCGTTGCACCTTGTGCGCCGACGCCCGGAACGAGATACGGACCTCCGAGTTTCGTCATATCGAACTCCGGTTTGTCACGGGTCGCACCGAGCACCACGCCGAAGTCGCCCCGTCCGTCGTCGCGCCGATTCATTTCGGAAATGTTACGAAAGACCAGATCTTCGACCCGCTCCCCCTCCCCGGTGCGCGCCATCTGAATGGCACGACCTTCCTCGTTGGACGTCGCGACCAGCACGAAGACCCCCCGATCATTCTCCTTCGCGACTCGAAAGAGCGGCTCGAGTGCGTCGACGCCGAGGTAGGGACTGGCCGTCACGGCGTCGACGCGAAGTGACGAGCGTTCACTCAACCACGCCTCGGCGTAGCCCTCGTTGGTGACGTTGAAGTCGCCACGCTTGGCGTCGGCGATCACGAGTACGTCGGCGTCGCGGGCCTCGTGGAGCAGACGCTCCAACACGCGGTAGCCCTCCGATCCGAAACGTTCGAAGAACGCAACCTGAGGTTTGATCGCGGCGGCCGTGCCGACGACCGCGTCGA
>DATCFS010000112.1:0-2285 GCA_036509375.1 Acidimicrobiales bacterium | reverse complement strand
CGCCGCCGACGCGTCCCTGATGCCTATCGCCACACCAACATCAGCCAAGGCGAGTGCGGGAGCGTCGTTGATGCCGTCGCCGATCATGATGGTTGGTGCGGACGCTAACTCAATGCGAACGATTTCAAGCTTCTCGGCCGGGGTGCGCTCGGCGAGAACGTCGTCGACGCCGATAACGGCGCCTACGCTCTCAGCGACCTCGACGCGATCCCCCGAGACCATGACGATCCGTGAGATGCCGTCGCGCCGCAGGTTCCGTATGGTTCGTGACGCTTCGAGCCTTAGTCTTCCATCATGGGAACGTCGGACACAGAATCGGCCTCCAAGTGGCGATCTTGGCGAGGGACGCGACCCTGCGGCAGTTCGCTCCGTATCGAATGTAACAGTGATTGTGTTCGATCTTCCTCGTGCGAAAGCGGCCAACACATGATTCAGAGCCGCTGCGGGGGGCTTTTGATACCGCCAATCTTCGACCCAAAGCGTTCGACCTTCTGATACGCACTGCCGGGCGTGACGGCAAATGTGACTGCACCTCTCCCTAGCGGAGGGTCGTGTTGATTCTCGTAAACGCTCGCACTTGATGGGACCTATGCCTCTAGTCGCTACGTGGGCTCGACGTCAGAATAAGGGAGTTAGTGAGGAGGTTAAATGGTGCTGCGAGATGGTGTAGTTGTGGCGGATAAATTCGTGGTCGTTGGGGTCGATGGCTCGGAAGCGTCCTTGCGAGCGGTCGATTGGGCGGCGGATGAAGCTGGATATCGATGCGCAATTTTGCGAATAGTGCACGCGAATCTTTTGATGCGTGACGTGCTCAATAGTCCCGTACTCGAGCGTGAGGCTCAACGTGAGAGCGCGATCGCGCGAGTCGCCTTCGAGCGCGCTAGGTTGCGAGCCCCCAGGGTCTTGGTTGAAACGCGTACGGTTGAACCTCCTGCGGCCGAGTCGCTGATTCAAGAGAGTCACGGTGCCGAATTGCTTGTGGTTGGATCGCGCGGACTCAGTCGCGTTCAGGAAATACTGCTCGGCTCGGTCAGCCGAGAATGCGTTGTGAAAGCCGAGTGCTCAGTACTCGTTGTCCGGAGTTGAAGACATTGGTGCAGTCCCAATGTGAAGTAGCGGGTGTGAGTGCCGCATCATTGGATGCCGAGATCGGGCATCGTCCCGACGCCGCTACATCGGCCACTTCGATCGACAACCGAGGCGCCGTGGGCAACCGGCTAGTTCGCGCACTCGACGATCATCGCTACAAAGTGACCCCGTTCGATGGACCTCGATGCTGACCAAACGGCCAATCGCTTAAATTGGTCGAAAAAAGTTCGTAAGGAAGTTCTAAGCGCCAATGTGGAGCATTGGTTGAGACTGGCATCGCGTCAAAGACAGTGATTGCGCACATTGCACTACGTTCCGTTGACGTTTCCTGAGAGTCTGGTTACAGATTCTCGCTCTCAAAGTCTGAATGCAGAACATTCCGACCCTAGAGGCTGGTCATGCTGACGATTTGTCACGCGCTCGTGTGAGTAAATTGTGGGCAGGAGGCCCTTCGTGATTTCGACGAGAGAGGAGGCCTAGTGCCCCCTGCGGAGTCAATTCGTCGACATCTCGTTTGCACCGTCGCCACGCCAAATTATCTTGGTCAAGTTCTGGTGCTCGGACGGTCGTTGGCGACATTTATGCCAACGACGGAGTTTCGCGTTCTCGTGCTCCAGGACTGTGTCGACGTTGGACCAATACAGAGGCGTATCGACGACTATCTCTTGGAAGTAGGTAGTGGCGCCCGCCACGAAGCACTCGTCATCGATGAGTGCGATTGGGGTGGCTTCGACGTCGAATCCGCGGCCCTATTTTACAGTGTCCTCGAGTTCGCGACGTCGGTCAAGCCCGCGCTACTACGGTCATTTCTTCGCGATGGATGGGAGCGCGTCACGTACCTCGATCCCGACATACAGGTCTTCGAAGATTTCACCGCGCTGCTCGAAGATGACGCGTCCGTTTCGCTGACGCCGCACTTCCTAACCGACATACCCGACGACGGCTTTCGACCATCGACCAGCGACATCTTGAGGGCTGGGTTCTTCAATCTCGGGTTCTGTTCAGTACGACCGGCCGCGGCGTCGTTCCTCGACTGGTGGAGCGCGCGACTTCAATTTGACTGTCTGGCGAATCACGACAACGGCTACTTCACGGATCAGAAAATCATCGACCTGGCTCCCCTCAAGACCAGGGTGCAGACGGTCCGAGAACCTGGCTGCAACGTGGCGTACTGGAACCTCCACGAGCGAACAGTC
>DATCFS010000111.1:0-3533 GCA_036509375.1 Acidimicrobiales bacterium | reverse complement strand
GACCGCGCTTGCGCTGCTTTTCAAGTTCGCGCCGGAGGCGACGTTGTTCGCGAACCTGGGGATCGGTCTCCTTAGGGGTCAACAGCGACGGTGACGATTCGACGTCGGGGAGTTCGGGAAGCTCGTACTCGGGCACGTCGGTGAGCAATTGGCGACACGATGGCGCGGCGGGAAATCCTTCGGAGATGGCAAAACCCAACACGGCAACGACGTCGTTCACCGTCGCGCCATTGGCTCGTACGACGTCAACGGCGGTGCGCAACTGCTCGAGATTTGGTGCGTCGGCGTGCTCCCCCAGGGCCTCAATGACCTTCTCCAGTGGCGCCAGGGCCAACAACTCGAGCAGCGCCTGCAGCGCGGGCACGGGCGCCGACGTGGCAAATGTCGTCACGTCGCGACGTTGTTGAAGATTTCGCAGTGGCATACCCACCACGGCACTGATTTTGGCGTGGCCGCGCAGGTCCAGTCCGTCAACCGCCTCCAAGATGACGTCGTCGTCGATTTTGAGCATCGCCCGTCGAGCCATCTCGATCGCGTTGCTGGCACTGGCTGTCATAATCCACTCCTACGGACGAGCCAACTGGCACTGAACGTTGGATTCAACGATAGGGGATGACGCGCGGTCACTCGCCCGAGTCGGCACTCGACTCTTTACGACCAGGTCAATGAACTCCCTTGTCAGGAAGTTCATTGAACTGGTGCGCTCATTCGGTGTGGGCCGGCCAACGCCGCCTCGAAATGCCCGAGGATGACCGCACCGCGATTGTGACGATTGGATGACGGCAATGACTTCAATTCTTAACTAATTCTGCGCGAGATGGCCACGGGCGACGGCTAGCCTCTGGCACGAGCCGAGCCGGTTGTTCCAGATTTTTTCGACAACGGTTGGCTTTGTCGGAGCCCATGGTGGCGGAAAACGGAGAGCTGTCGTGGGATTCATCGTTCGCAGAGTCACCTCGGCACTCGCGGTGGTCGTCGGCGCCCTGACCCTTGCGCAGGTCACGATGATCGCGACCGCCGGCGCCGATGGAGCGACGACCGCGAAGGCGACGACGGCGTTCTACCTGGACATTGGTGGATCGGCGTCGCTCGGGGTGCAACCCAACTCAACCGATCCCCATGACGAACGGACGAACCGTGGCTACGCCAACGACCTGGTGGCGTTGATGGCGTCGAAGGGCCTTACGCTCACGCTCGATCAAACCGGTTGTTCCGGTGAGACCACCTCAACGATGTTGAGTGGCGCCGACAAATGCTACGCCTCGCCAGACTCCCAGCTCGCCGAAGCGATTGCGTTTCTGAGCGCCCACCACGACGAGACCGGACTCGTCACGATTGACCTCGGCTTCAACGACTTCGTGCCCTGTCTTCGTGGAATGACCGTGAACGACGGATGCGTCGACACGCAACTGCCCCTGATCCAGCAGCAGTTGCCGGAGATTCTGACGGACCTGAAGGCGGCCGCTGGACCGAACGTCTCGTTCGTGGGCGTCGGCCACTACAACCCCTACCTCGCCGACGCCGTTCGCGGGGCCAAGGGCGTGCACTTCTCCAACGCCAGTTCGGGCGTCGTTCGAATGCTCAACAACGACCTCGGCACGATCTATCGATCGTTTGGGATCCCGATGGCCGACGTGGCGAAGCAGTTCAGCGGTGCGACGAAGGGCCACGTGTTCGTCCCCGGATTCGGCATCGCACCGCCGAACGTCGCACGAGTTTGCGCACTGACGTGGATGTGCAACGGCAACGCCGCCCCGGCCAACATCCATCCCGACGACGCCGGATACGCCGTCATCGCCGCGGCCATCGCCGCGGTGCTGCCCCCCAATCTGTAGTTGATCTGACGGGCGTTACCGTTGGAAATCGGTACCGTTGAGCCAATGCATAGTGACGATTCTCGATCGCAACCACTGATTTTGATTCGCCACGGTGAGAGTACGTGGAACGAATCGGGGACGGTCCAGGGTCAAGCGGACGGCGCCACGCTCACCGAAAACGGTCGCCTTCAAGTTCGCAAGACGGCCGAGAGCTTTCGCGGCGCAGCCTTCGACGAAATCATTTCCAGTGATTTGCAGCGAGCCGTCGAGACGGCACAGATTATTGCCGACGTGGTCGGCCTCACCGTGACCACGACCAGTGCCCTGCGCGAGCGCTCCTTCGGTGTCTTCGAAGGTCGTCCGCTCGCCGACCTCGGCCCCGAACTGTCGGGAATTCTCGACGGCAAGGTCGTGGACACCTCCGCCCACCCCGAAGGGGGCGAATCACTCGACGCCTTCTATCATCGCGTTCGTTCGTATATGGAAATCTTGCGCGGTCGAGAGGACCGGCCGCGAATGATCCTCGTCACCCACGGGGGTACCATCCGAGTTATTCGTGCGTACGGCGCGGGAACGGTCATGCAGGATTCGCTCTGGTACCCCGTCATGAACGCCAGTCTCTGGACCGTCACCCTCGACGGTCGCAACCACTAACTCGACGTCACCGACAGAGGACCATCGCCCGATGCCTCCTCGCTTCGATCGCGAAGCGGCCAGAGCGACGCCCACGTCGCTTGGGAACGTCCCGTCACCGTCTTGGCGAGAGGCGTGCGCGCCACGAGCGCGGTGAAGACGAATCCCATTGAATAGACAATCACGAGTGCGCACGCCACCGTGATGGGCCAAGGCCAGTGAATGTTGAGGTGGTCGCGCAGTCGAATGAGAAAGGGAATCCAGAGCATCTGCGAGAGGTACACCCCGTAGGAGTTGTCCGAACCAGACTGCACCATGGCGCGTGTTAAGCGTTTACGTTCGGGCGACACGAGGCGGACGCCTAATAGATAGACGCAGAGAATCGCACCGATGTTGAAGGGCACCATGAAGGCCGAGAAGATGTTGGAACCGGTGTGCAAGAACGCAGGCAGCGACACGTAGTGAGTCCAGACGAGGAGGAGTTCGGCACCGACGGCGCTCGCGAGCGTTGACCAAAGGATGAGTCGCGCGTGATGCACGATCCAACTGTGGACCTCCGCCAGGTGCAGGGCCATGATGACGCCACCAACGAGATAGATGGGGTACGAAGTGATAAGTCGAGACTGCATCGTGCCCGAAAGACGAAATCCCAGAAAGTGCGTGTTGAGCATGATGCCGAAGGCGAGTTGCCATATCAGTGCGACCACGACCATGTGCGCGTGCCACTTGCTATAGCGGCGTATGAAGGCGAGCAACGGTGGAAAGATCAAGTAGAACTCCATGATCACGATGAGGTAGTAGAGGTGGTAGTAACCCGTGAGCAACAGGTGCACGAAGTAGTGATAGCCAGTCAACGCGAACACTCCGGATCCGTGAAACGAGTAGAACGGCGCCGTGGCGATCGGATTAGAGCTCGTATAGAAGTAGTAGATGACCGTCCACGCGAGATAGGGCACGCCCACTGAAATAAATCGTCGGCGATAGTACTGCGCGAGTTTCACCCGTTTTGATTCCTTGTAGCTGTACGCGAGCATGCAGGCCGATACGAAGAGGAACGCCTCTCGCGAGAACCTAGTCAGCATG
>DATCFS010000110.1:0-3051 GCA_036509375.1 Acidimicrobiales bacterium | reverse complement strand
CGTCGGTTCCCGCCGTGAACAGTTCGCTGCAGCGCGCGCGAGCAACCATTGATCCCCAGATTCCCCGCGAGAGCCAACGATCAACACTCTCGTCACTGGGTGACGAAGCCCTCCGGTCGTTGGCCAGTAAGTACTGTGACGCGATCGAAACGGGCAACACCGCCGCACTGCTCTCTCTGCTCACCGAAGACGTGACTTGGTCGATGCCACCGGTGGCGACGTGGTTCCAGGGTCGAGCGAGAGTTGGCGAGTTCTATGAACGAGATATTGCTTCGGGACGTTGGGCGCACCTGGTGACGAGCGCCAACGGTCAGCTGGCCATCGCCGGCTACGTCTACGACGACGAACGTCACTGTTTCGCCGCCGAGGTCATCGACGTCGTGACGATCGAAGGTGACCTCATCTCGAGCGTCGTCGGCTTCGTCACCACCAAGCGCCCCGGCTTCGAGGTCGAGCGACTCTTCCCGCGCTTCGGGCTTCCGTTGGAGCTACCGGGGTAGGCAAAGATTTCTTGCATTCGCGATGAGTTGTGGAGCAATCTGAGGTCTGTACATCTGAAGGATTATCTGCCTGAGCCATCGTGGCCGAAGGCAGTATCGAAATGGAGACAATCATGACCGAAGCACTCGACGACGCGAAGATGATCGTGGAACTGGCCAGATGGGGTACCGACATGGGACTGGAGGAGGCGCTGGCCAAACTCTTCCAACCGGACTTTGATCCGAGCAGTGCCAACGACGATGATCCCTCCGTGCGCAAGGTCCTCTGGTTCTACGAGACCGTCGGGACTTTGGTGAAGCGCGGCGCCCTCAGTGGCGACTTCGTGAAGGACGTGTGGTGGGTCGAGGGAATGTGGCCGCTCGTCAAACCACACGTCATGGCAGCTCGTGAAGGTTCTGGCGAGGCGAGGCTGTACGAGAACTTCGAGGCGCTCGCGACAATGTAGCGAAAGGTATTCCCTCTCAAAGTTCGTCAATTCCAGCACCGGTTGACGGACCCCAAAATAATTGTGCAACTTCTGGTTGCATTACGTAGGGCTATGTGCAATACTTAGTTGCACATAGCCCTACAACAGAGGAGAAGCAATGTACACAGCAACGATTGAACGAGAAATCCGGATTGACGCGCCGATTGACGTGGTGTGGGATGTCATCACCAATCCCAAGGAAATTGTCAAGTGGTTCGCTGATGAAGCGGAGATTGATCTTCGTCCCGGGGGAACTGGCTTTTTGAAGTTCGTCGAAGCCGGTCACTTGGCGCCACTCGAAGTGGTCACCGTCGAGCCACCGCACAAGTTTTCGTACCGCTGGAACCAGAAGAAGGGTGAACAAGCGAGCGACAACAACTCAATGCTGGTTGAGTTCATCTTGAGTGAGGACAACGGAGCGACGATTTTGCACCTCGTCGAAGGGAGCCTGGACGCGGTTGCGTGGAGTGAGGACGAAAAGACCGAGTACTTCAACGATCACACCAACGGCTGGACGCACTTCGGTGATCGTCTCAACGCGTACATTCTCGCTAACAAGACGTCGTCTGCAAAGTGACAGTGTCCGTCGGCAACGACGAGCTCTGGAATGCGGTCGCCGAGCCCAGCCGACGTTCGATCCTCGAGTTGCTGGTCAACCGGGGTGAGGCGTCGGCGAGCTCGTTGGCTGGGGACGTCTCCTTCTCACGTCAGGCCGTCGCAAAGCATTTGGCGATTCTGGAGCGCGCACGGTTGGTCCAGTCGCGAAAAGTTGGACGCGAGGTCCTTTTCTCGGTTCGGCCTGACGAACTCGACCGCGCCGCACAGTTGCTGGTCAGCACCGGCACCGCCTGGGACCGACGACTCCAATCCATCAAACGAATTGCGGAAGAAAAACGTCGCGACCCGCGCGAATCGGACGTTCACCGTAGTGAATGACCGACCACGAATTGGCGCTTCGTGGCAACGCCGGCGGACACGGACCGAATGAGGTGCGAGACCGTCGACTTAATCTGTGAACTAGTCGCGAAGGTCCACGCCAGCGCAGTGAACGGAGATCCAGGATGACGGCAACGCTGAAAATAACGCATAAAGCGATCGGCGTCGAGGTCCGACGTGGCCCGTACGACATCGAAGTTGACGGCAACCGCGTCGGATCGGTGGAAATGAATGACACGGTTGAGATACCTGTCGAAACGGGACGGCACCGCCTGAAAATTCGCAGTGGCCGAAACGCCAGTCGAAAGCAGACCTTTGAAGTCGCCGAAGGCCAGACCGTCGCGTTCCGATGCACCGGGAAGAGCTTTTTACCGATCTTCCTCGCGTCGTTCATTTTCCCCAACCTGGCGCTCCAACTCCGCCGTGAAGTAAATGGCCACTGAGTTCGACGATTACGACACCGAGTGCTGGACCCCGCGATCTAACAAACACCAGTAAACGTATGGACTTTCACAATTCAAAAAGAACTCCTTGACAAGCGCTCTATACCGATATATCGTTATAGAGACATTTACAACATAGGAGGAAACTATGAGTCACGAATTTCATGAACACACGCACGATGATCAGCCGACGCGCGATCGCGGGCCCCGCGGACGCGGACGAGGTCGAACGCCTGGTGGACACCGCGGCGGACCCTTCGGTCGTGGTGACGACCTGTTCCGGGGTGGATTCCCACCAAGGGGCGGTCGACGCCTCCGTCGAGGTGACGTACGAGCGGCCGTTTTGGTCCTGCTCGAAGAGTCACCCCGCAATGGCTACCAGATCATCCAAGAGTTGAGCGACCGGTCCGACGGAGCGTGGCGACCAAGCCCCGGTTCGGTCTACCCGATCCTTCAACAGCTCGAAGACGAAGGTCTCGTCGAGATCTCGTCGACCGAGTCGGGAAAGACGTACCAACTGACCGCCCAGGGCAAGACCCTGGTCGAGACGGACCGCGAGAAACTGGGGAAGCCCTGGGAAACCGCCGCCGCCGGCGTTTCTGATGCGACAATCGACCTCTTTGGCACTATGCGCCAAATCGTCATGGCTGTCCGTCAAGTCGCCCACGCCGGTTCGGACGTGCAGACGCAAAAGGCGGCAGCGGT
>DATCFS010000109.1:0-4445 GCA_036509375.1 Acidimicrobiales bacterium | reverse complement strand
AAGCACGAGGTCCGCTTCGATCATGAAGTCTGCCAACGCCGTTACCTTGTCGAGATCGGATCGCGGAAGACTCAAACTCATCACCATTGAAGGAACGCCAGCCACCTTGGCCGTAGCGAGGAATTGACGAATCCACGAATTGTCGAGCCCCGGCCACACAATCGCAATTGCGGCGCGTGCATCGGGCGTCAGCCAATCACGGAACGATTGTGCGCGAAGTCGAGAGTTACTGGGAGCCTGGTGGCTCACTACCTGATTCGTTGACATCGAGTGGTGTGCGGCCGCCAACGACTTTGATCGATGCAGACCGGCGTCGAAGTCACTCGTCGAGTCGACATCGATGCGCACGACGGAATTCGCATCAGAAAGTGAGGAAACGATCTGCGAAACGATGATTCCAGGAATCGTCAACGACGAACTCGGTCCGGCCACGACAATTGACGAACCCACCGTCATGAATCCTCCCAGAATCTCGTTAAAGTCACTATTTGGAGACATGAATTTTTCCTCGCAATCTCTCGGTGACGATTGTTCGAAAGATGCGAATTCCGTCTCTCACAGCATGAAGATTACTAGTCCCGTGAATTCGAACGGCTTCAAAGCAGGGAACTTCTGTAGTTCGCAGACCCGCTCGCTGAGCTCGAATACCGATCAATGTCTCGACCTCGAACCCGTCTGTATCAATCCCTAAACGATCGACGCAGTCTTTTCGAACGGCAATGTACCCGTACGTTGCGTCGGTGTAGCGAGCCCCGAAGAGGAGTTTTATGAGGAAACAGATTCCCCCATCACCAAAACGTCGGAGCGCCGTAATGTCGGCGGATCCACCGCCAGGACCGAACCTCGTCCCCTTGACGTAATCGGCCCCATTGGCCAGCGCATCTCGAAATTTTGGAATTTCCGCGCCGTCCATAGAACCGTCGGCATCGAGCGCAATTATGAAATCGCCCTTACAGGCTTCAAAACCAGCGCGCATCGCCGCACCCTTGCCAGGGCGCAATTCCTTGATGATCCGAATCTCGGGATGCAAGACCTTCGCAATGCGCAAGGTATCGTCATGCGACCGGCCATCGACCAAGACGATTTCGTCAACCCAATTAGGAATCGTGTTGAGTACGTAGGGCAGGTTTCCGGCTTCATTTAAGGTCGGAATCATGACCGAAACAGTCGGCCCACTGAGTGGTGTAGGACGATCAAAATCGTCGTCGGCACCCGACATTGGTGCGTCAAGGTTGAGGGCAACCACTTCTAATCTCCTTCAGCCCTTGCATTACAAAGACTTGCAGTTACAACACAGAATGTCAAGGGCGGGAATGTTAAAATCAGTGTTCAAGCTGAGGAAAAACGCTGCAATTTCTTGAGGAAAGTGCGTCAATTGTTTCATTCATCATACTGAGCAATTCCTCAATCAAACCCGCGACGAGCTCACGGGCACTCGAAATCGCGGCCGACGAATTGGCACGGATCCCCAATTAGTTGGCACCGTACTCGGCCACCCAGTCGACTTGCATCGAGGCGGGTGCCGTGGGACAGGCGAAATTCGAGGAGCACCAGGTCTGCTGTTGCAGGTCCAATCGCATTGGTTGCTGAGGAACCTCGGAGGCGTTATTCACCGTGCCCCACACCTGGCCATCGACCGTGTACGTCACTGACGTGGGAGTCCACACGACGCCCCACGTGTGCCACTGCGTCATGTCAATCTTGACGTTGAACTGAACCTGACTCTTACTAGATCCCGAGGCGGCCCAAATCGTCGTCGCCGACGTGGCGGTCGAAACGCCACTCGTCTCATTGAAGTCAATTTCTGGCGGCCAACCGGTGGCGGGAAAGAGCAGTTCGACGTTTGTCGGTCCGGCTGCCGTGACGCGGGAACGCACGTAGTAAGCACCGTAGGTGCGCGTCGTCGATTGACTAACGCCGCCGGTGACCCACTCATTGTTATAGGCCGGGTCCTGCCAGGCATTGAGCGACATGATGCCGCCGCCCTCGACTACGTGTGCGGTCCCCCACTGCGCGCCGGCGTCGCCGCTCGGCTTACCCGAGTACGCATCCCATCCGCTCGAGAGTGTCGAACCGGTGAAGTCGTTCGAGTACGCGAGTGAGTAGCCCGTCATTGCGTTCGCCGTAGGTGGCGCCATGCCCGACGGCTCAGAATTGTCAACCACGCCAACTGGGTACGCGGTCGATGGCGAACTCGTTGTTGGTGTCGTCGTGGTCGGAGCCGGGGACGTCGTCGTGGTGCTCTTGGCCGCGGTTGTCGTCGTGGTGCTCTTGGCTACGGTCGTTGTGGTCGCACCGTTGGCGAACGTCGTGGTCGTGGTTCCGTTGGCGAGCGTCGTGGTGGTCGTGCCGTTAGCGAACGTCGTCGTGGTCGTGCCGTTGGCGAACGTCGTGGTGGTCGTGCCGTTCGCGAAGACCGTAGTGGTCGTGCCATTGGCGAGCGTCGTGGTGGTCCCGCGCGGCGCCGTCGTCGTCGTGGAACTTGGGCGAGTTGGGCGGCGCTTGATTCGTGTCAGTTTTTTCGCGAGCTCCGTCGCGAATCTCTTGGACACCCCCGGTCCGATCGACGTCGTACCAATCTGAGTTCCCGCAGTCTGCGCTGGCAATATCGCGCTGTAGTTGGCGCCAAACGGGGAAACGGTATTTGCCGAAACGGCAGAATTAGTTGATGCGCCGACATCGGCGACGACAAAGGAAGCCAAGACAATCGTCGCAACACTGAGGGCGAACAATTGTGTGAACCGTTGCGGTGCCCTACGCGCAACTGGTCGGCTTTGATTTGATTTCATATGTACAACTTCCCAAACCAGTATCAAGTGTGCGCCTACGAAAAAACAACTGTCCGCCAAATTCAGCAGACGCACATTCAATGCCGTGTTCGGATTTGCCGACCACATTCAGACCACGCATTGACTCGCTGCGCTGCATCATAAATTGGTCATTCATGCACGCGGGCGATGAAGGGATTAAGAATTTGTTACATCAGGGAATTCACAAATGAACTTGAAATGCCCTGAAATTAGAGGGTTTTATGTGCCGCCCAGGCGTCGGCAACGATGTTCTCGAGCCCCGAGCGCGAAGGTTCCCAACCCAAAACCGATCGGGCTCGACCGTTGCTTGCCACCGCCGCCGCGGGGTCGCCGGGACGGCGTTCGACGTAGCGGACTTCAAAGTCAAGTCCCGTCACGCTCTTGACCGTATTGATGACTTCACGGTTGGAGGATCCGACGCCGGTACCCAGATTTAAGGTGAGGCCGGCGTGGTCGGCCAGCGCGTCAATGGCGAGGGCGTGCGCGTCGGCGAGATCGCTCACGTGAATGTAATCGCGTACGCACGTGCCGTCGGGAGTCGGATAGTCATCGCCGAAGATATCGAGCCGATCACGTTTTCCCAGTGCCGCATCGAAAGCGATTGGAATCAAATGTATTTCGGGATTGTGGCGCTCCGGATGGGCCAACGTCCCGCCGGCCGCGTTGAAGTACCGAAGCGATGCTGCCTTCAGTCGACCTTGCTTCACGAGCCACTCCAGTCCCTCTTCCACCATTCGCTTTGATTGTCCGTAGGGACTGTGCGGTTGGGTGGCGCGTTCCTCGTCGATCGGCATCTCGACCTGATCGCCGTAGACCGCGCACGAAGACGAGAAGACGAATCGCTCAACACCCGATTCGACGAGGGCCTCAAGGAGTCGAAAAGAAGACGCGACGTTGTTCGAAAAGAACACTTCGGGGAATTTCATTGACTCGCCTGGTTCAATACGTGCAGCAAAATGCACGCAGGCGTCGAAACGTCCGAGGGAGGTGATTAATTCAACGTCGCCGCAGTCACCTTCGACGAAAGTTGCACCCTCAGGAGCATTCTGCGCGCGCCCCGAGACGAGGTTGTCGAGTCCCGTCACGTCATGCCCCTGTGAGACGAGCAGCGTCGCGGTCGTCGATCCAATAAAACCGGCCGCGCCGGTGACGAGAATTCTCACCCGTCGCACCTTGATTGAAAAGTCATCTATCGCACTCCTTCGGCGAGTACTGCACAATCGAACTGAGTGGGAATGCCCTCGCAGTGGCAGTGCGGTCTTCCCGATTTCCGCATGATGTCTCCGAAATTACACCACAAGGTACAACCGACTGAGGGGATGGAACGGCTCGGGCCGTCGATTCGGCAGCGGATCGTGGTTCTCTGTCAGTTGACTCTGCCAAGTGCGTCGAGTAGTCCACGTGCGGCACTATCGGGCGTCACGCGACCAATGACAAGATTGTCGCACCCTACCCACGTGGCCGCCTCACGAAGCGCCGTCGCGATGTCATCGACGGCGCTCACGCGATTCACCACGACGTGACGGGCGTGAAGAGTTGCGCCCTCCCTCTTCGGGTCGACCAATCCGACGAGGCGCTCTCTGGCGAGTATCGGCATTGCGAAGTAACCCACAATCCGCTTTGACGACGGCACGT
>DATCFS010000108.1:0-8659 GCA_036509375.1 Acidimicrobiales bacterium | reverse complement strand
GAGGAAATTGACGGCGATCAAGAGGGGGCGGCGACGGACGCGGTCGACCAGCATTCCCGCGAGGGGGGCGAAGAGCGAGGCGACAACGCCAAAAAAGAAGGTCAGACCGGCGTCGGCGTTCGAGTGCGTGAGTTCCTTGACCCAGATGCCGAGCGCAAGGAACATTGATGCGTCGCCGAACAGGGAGAAGCTTTGTCCAATGAGGTACACGCGTGCGTCGCGGGACTTGGCGAGTTGGCGCATGGTCATTGTGAACTACCGGGGTGCTTGATGGGATAGGCGAACGTCAGAACCTCCACCGGCAGGGTGTCCGCCGGACGACTCGTGGGGTCACTGATCCGGTCGCGGAATCGATCGAAGATCCTCATGACATCCGCTAACACCTCTCGGAGTTCTGCCGGCGTGACCATGAGAATGGTTTCGATATCGTCGGTCGCCTCTTGCCACTCCCTTGGATACCGTGGCCGCGCGTTGTAGTACTCCTCGCGGCGGTTCATGGCCCGACCGAAGACCATACGCTCGAGACTCTTCGCGGCAATCGATGTCTCGGGATCCTCGTGCAAGTCGTCAAAGCGCATGCCGTGCTGGACGACCTTCCAGGGACGCTGTCGACCGGGACCGGCGCCGGCCTCTTCAACGAAGCCGTACTTGGCCAACTGACGGAAGTGGAATGAACAGGTCGTCGGCGATTCGCCAATGAGTTCTCCCGCGGCCGTCGCGGTAAGTGGACCTTCGAGCGTGAGTGCTTCGAGGAGAGCCAATCGGACGGGGTGGGTGAGAGCTCGAAGGGTCTTTGGATCATCCAAATTCCGAATGTGGTCAATTGACGAGTCAGACGCCTCGTTCGCGGGATCTCTCTCGGTGGTTTCATGGGCCATTCCGTCGAGCGTACTCTATCGAGAGATATCTGTCGAGAGAAATGTAGCGAAGTTTTACTCCTAGAAATACCGTGAATATAAGGGGTTTCATGACACGCAAGCGGCCACAACTGATATTCGCCCCTCTAGGTGCGCACGTTCGGGCAATACTTGACCGGATGCGAACGAAGAGATTGAGGCGACCATGATCTGTCCCACGTGCGGTACAGAAGCGCAGCCCGGTGCCGCCCTCTGCACGGTTTGCGGGGCGACGCTGACCGCGCCAATTGTCGCTGGGGCACCGGGCCAAAGTTCGCTCACCCCGTACCCGCAGGCCCCGTCGACGGAGTACGCAACGGTCCACGACGCGGCCCCCTACGCGCCATGGATACGACGTGTACTGGCGCAGATCATCGACGGACTCTTCGTGGTCGTGCCGTCCTTCGTGGTGGCGATTTACGTGGTCGCGGTCAAGGGAAAGGTACACATTGCGACGCACGCGAACAACAGCGCCAAGATTACGTGCCATTTCACGGCGCACGCGTTGTCGTGCACTGGCGGAACGCTCATTCGCGCCAATTTTCGTGAACTCCTCATTGGCGTGATTCTGATCAACATTATCTGGGCGATTTACGTCATCATCGCGATTGCCGGTCCGCGCGGGGCGACCATCGGAATGCGCGCGCTAAAGATTCGCATCGTCACCGCATCAGACCGCGCGCCGGTGAGTATGGGACGCTCAGTGCTCCGTTACGTTGTCTACTTCGTGATTGGGTTGCTCGAGTACGTCGCCCACGTTCTCGTCCTGGTGTCGTTTCTCGACTGGTTGTGGCCGTTATGGGATTCACGCAACCAGACGCTGCACGACAAGGCGGCGGGCACGGTCGCGCTCGACGTGCGCAGTAGCCAACGCTGACCACTCGTAAGGCGGATCCGAGGCGCTTACAGCAGATTTCGGCGTCGCCGTGTGGCGCGAAACACCAGGCGACCGACGACGAGGAGCGCGGCGAGGCAAAGCAGTGCGAAGAGCAGGGGCCCGGCAAGTCGGATCAACCATTCGAAGCCAGCGACAAAGCCATGGATCGAATCGTGCCACGCCTTCGCCACACCCGACAGTGCCGGGTGTGCAACGTGGGGAGCTCCGATTTCGGTGAGCGACACGGTAAGTGATCCGTAGGTCGTCTCACTATTGAGGAGTCCGAGTGACGCTTGGAGTTGTTCGATCTGGCTCTGAATTGAGTTCAGTTGACTCTGCACCGACAGGATTCCATTGATTGAACTCGTCCGCGTCATGATCGTCAAGTACTGCTGGCGGCTCACCTGCAACGCGTGAATACGCGCTTGCAAATCGACGTACTGGCCGGTGACATCGGTGGCTGAGGTGACGACCGACGTGGCGTGGCCCACCTGGCGCACCTGAGATACCAGCGCTGCGAATTTACGCTCCGGTACCTCCAAGATCACGAAACCAGATGAATACGTTCCCGAGCGCTTCGTTCCGATATGGGCGTGGGTCTGAGCGACGTAGCCCAAGTCGGATGTAGCCAGTGCCTCAAGTGCCGAAAGGTCCATTTGGAAGTTCAGGCCGCTGACGGAAAGATCAACCGTACCGGTCTCTTCGACTCGGAGCGAGCTGCCGGGCGCCGACGACGTCCCTGTTGTTATCTCGGTATTCGTCACGGCAGTCGTCGCGCCCGTGACCGAGGTGCCGGTGCCCTGACTCTTCACCGGTGGAGATGGTGTCGCCACGCCAAGGGGTGCGCCATTCTCAAAGCCAGTCCCCGAAACTGACCGACCATGCAGATTCGTTCGGGCTGCCAGTTTTGCGGACGGCCCGCTCTCGTTGTTGACGAGCGGAACGGCAATCAAGAGCACCACCACACCGGCGGCGACGGCAGCGATTAGGGAACGACCCCGTCCGTAGTGCTGTACGAGCCGGCCGGTACGAGACAGTTTGGGGTCGCCGCCCGTCGCACGAGCGCTCGCCAGAATTTGGTCGGTTGCATCGCTGGAGATTTCAAAGTTGTCAGCGGCCTCGTGAAGTGCGGCTCGAAGCGTCGCTTCGTCAAACATGGTCATGGTCGTTGCTCCTCGCAAGGGTGTGGGCCAGGTGCTGCCTCGGATTGCAGCGCGGGATGGACCGCCAAGCGGCGCCGTGCCTCACTAAGTCGTGATTTGACGGTGCCCGGTTGGCGAGAAATGACTTGGGCGATGTCGTACTCACTCAGATCGGCGTAGTAGCGCAGCACGATCACAATTCGTAAATGCGCAGGAAGGTCGGCGAGTGCACGCATGACGTCCTGGGTGAGGGCAATTCGACTGATGGGATCGTCGGCGTAGTCGAGTATTGCGTGATCGCTCTCCGGCGCCCGCCGGTCGCGGTGGGGGATCTCCTTACGAAGTTTCGAGTTGCACGTATTGACGACGACTCGGTACAGCCACGGTTTGAAACTCGATCGCTCGACGACGGAGTCGCGAAATTTCCAGGCGCGCAGGTACGCCTCTTGGACCGCGTCTTCCGCGTCGGGACGGTTGCCGAGGATCAGGTAGGCCGTCCGTACCGAGCCCGCGTAACCCTCGTTGAGCCAGGCTCGCAGTTCGTCGAGGTCGGTCCAGTCGCTCACGGCGCGTTCACCATCAGCGCCTCGGTCTCAGAAAATGCGTACACATGGATACAGACTCCCAGTGCGTCCAAACGGTTCGCACAAATGTTTGGAAATGTCACAAAGTTTCTAAAGTGAAACCGCCCATGATTCCGCTCTCCGTCCTCGACCTCGCAACTGTCACGACCGGTTCCACGCCGGCTCAGGCGTTCATCGAGACGACCGAAACCGCGGTGCGAGCCGAGCAACTGGGATATCAACGACTCTGGGTGGCCGAACATCATGGGATGCCCGCCGTGGCGAGTTCAGCGCCGGCGGTACTCATCGCGCACGTCGCCAACGCCACGACATCCATTCGCGTCGGCTCCGGTGGGGTGATGCTGCCCAACCACGCACCTCTCGTCATCGCCGAGCAGTTCGCCACCCTGGAAGCACTTCACCCTGGCCGCATAGATCTCGGGCTCGGTCGCGCACCCGGCACCGACCACGTCACCGCTCGAGCCCTTCGACGAGCGGCCGACCTGGGCGCCGACCGATTTCCCGACGACGTCGTTGAACTCATCAAGTACCTCCTTCCTCTTGACGGTCCACCACCGCACCCCTTCGCCAATCCCGGCAACGGTTATCTGCCCGAGGTGTGGCTGCTCGGTTCTTCCACGTACAGCGCTCAACTGGCCGGTCTGCTCGGTCTGCCGTTCTCGTTCGCCTATCACTTCGCCCCGACACTCGTTGACGAGGCATTGGAGCAGTACCGGTCGACGTTTCGGCCTTCGATCCTTCTCGAACAGGCGCACGCGATGGTGGCCGTGTCGGTGATCTGTGCTCCGACGACTGACGAGGCGCTTTGGCTATCCGGTTCCTCCGCGCTCAGCATCGTGCGGATGAGAACCGGTCGACGCGGTCAACTGCCGTCGCCCGATGAGGCGGGGGCGTACGAGTTCACCACCGACGAGTTGGTGATTGCGCGCGAGGCAATGTCGAGCCACGTCATCGGCGACCCCGCCACTGTTCGCGAAGGGCTACAGGATTTGGAACAGCGCACGAACGTCGACGAGATCATGGTTTCGACAAGGATTCACTCGCACGCGGCAAGGCTCCAATCCTTGGAACTGGTCGCGTCGTTATGGGAGCTCAACCCGCCGATGGGCTCGACCAATCTCGGCAGTGAAACGAACGCAGTTTCGGGGTAGTTTCAACGTGCAAGGAGACAACCAATGACCGATCTGAACAGTTCGCGCGTCGCGGCGCGTAGTGGTCCGCTACAACCGGGCGACGTTGCACCCGACTTCAAGTTGCCCGCGACGCCTGACCAGTGGGTGTCACTGTCGGAACTCGTCGGTCCGGTCGTGCTGATCTTCTACCCGGCCGACTGGAGTCCCGTGTGTGGCGACGAACTATCGATGTTCGAGGCGGCCGCCGGGATGTTCGCGTCGCACGGCGCGCAACTCGTCGGAATTTCGGTCGACAGTGCGTGGTGTCACTTGGCCTTCAAGTCGGATCGTAAGCTCGAGTTCCCTCTACTCGCCGACTTCAATCCCAAAGGTTTCGTGGCCATCGCCTACGGGGTGTACCGAGAAGACGAAGGTACGACGGAGCGTGCACTGTTCGTGCTCGACGCCAACCACGTGGTGGCGTGGAGTTACGTCTCGCCGGTTGGCATCAGCCCCGGTGTCAACGGAGCGCTCAGCGCAGTGGAGGCATTGAAATGAACGAGAATGACATCACACTCGTGCCACCGGTCGGACCGGACGATCACATCGACGGACCGGCCGACGCGCCCATCACGCTCGTGGAGTACGGCGACTACCAGTGTCCCTACTGTGGCCAGGCCTATCCGATCGTGAAGGCGTTGCAGAAGGAACTCGGTGCGTCGATGCGTCTGGTCTTTCGCAACATGCCGCTCGCGAACGTTCATCCCCACGCGGAGAACGCCGCCGAGGTGGCTGAGGCTGTCGCGCTGCATGCTCCCTTTTGGCCAATACATGACGCGCTCTACGAAAATCAGCGCGATCTCTCCGACGCGTCGCTTCTTCGCTACGCCGCCGGTGTTGGCGCCGATATTGATGCAGTGAAGGAAGCGTTGAACGGAGGGGGACCGCGCACGCGCATCGAGAGCGACCTCGAAAATGGAATCCGCAGTGGCGTCAATGGCACCCCGACCTTCTTCGTGAACGGCGTCCGGTACGACGATTCCTGGGACTACGAGACCTTTCTCGACTATCTGCAAGGGCTTCTCTGAGTCGCGCGATACGTGAATGCCCGCCCGCTGCTTTCGAGCGCGCTCTATTTCGTGTAGACGTATGTGGTGAGAGAAACGACGGACGCCTTCGGCAACGCGTTGCTCGATTGGGTCCAGGGCGGCACTGAACCCGAAATCATCGAGCGCGACGACGGCGTCGTTGAGATGGGCGCCGGTCCCGAGGTCTACCTCATGGATTTTGACGAGTGGCCGATCGCCGAACAAGAGTCCTTTCAGTACGTTCGCGGCCGCGTCGCCGATGTTGGCTGCGGCGGCGGGAGAGCCGCCCTCCATCTCCAAGACCGCGGTTGCGACGTCGTAGGCATTGACTCGTCCCCGCTCGCCATCAATGCGGCGCGGCTTCACGGCGTTCGAAAGACGCGAGTCAATACTGTCGACCAATTGGTTCACACCATTGGTGAATTCGACACGCTGATCTTGTTCGGCAACAACCTAGGGGTCTTCGGAACCCCGCAGCGAGCGAAGAGGATTCTGACGGCGTGGGCGAAGAAACTCCCATCGGGAGCTCGCGTCCTCATTGAGAGCACGAGCCCTTCGTCGAACGGTGTGCCGGTGATCGACCGCGACTACTGCCGACGTAACCGCGAGAAGGGTCGATCAATTGGTCAGTGTCGACTTCGAGTCTGGTACGACCGATCCCCCAGCGGATGGTTCTCGTGGTTCTTTGCATCCCAGAGCGAACTCAAGACTTTGATGCGCGGCACTGGCTGGACCTTGCACGCAATGCTCGTCGGTTCGAACGACGAGCCGTACGTCGCCGTCTACGAGGTTATGTAGCGGTAGTCGAGTTATCCGTTTAGGCCAGACTTAGAAACAGCTTCTGCAGTCGGGTCACGATGTCGTCGGTGTCGATATCGGGGTCGACCAGGCATTCCTTCAGGCTGGCGGAAATGAGTGTGAATGCTGCGGTGTTTACGGCCTTTGCGACCGCCGCCATTTGCGTGACAATGTCCTCACAGCTGCGGCCCTCTTCGAGCATGCGTACGATGGCGCCCATCTGCCCATTGGCTCGCTTGACGCGTTTGGTAATCGACTCGAGTTGAGCCTTGTCCTGGAGCACGTGCGGCGTCTTCTTGGCGGTCATGGCCTCTCCTTGCAGTATCTCGTCACCCCACTATCCCTCAGGATCCGTTGGGCTCAGAGGTAAGTATATACCCTAGGGGGTATATACTTACCTCTGAGCGGTGCCTGGGTCGCTCGAGTGTGGACCATTCCAACTCGCTAAGGAGAATCGTGAAGATTGTCATCATCGGAGGAGTTGCTGGAGGTATGTCGGCAGCGACGAGGTTGCGTCGATTGTCGAACGACGCCGAAATCATCGTCCTCGAGCGAAGTGGTCACGTCTCGTACGCGAACTGCGGGTTGCCGTACTTCGTGGGCGGTGTCATCGAGCAGGAGGACTCGCTGCTGCTGCAGACCCCCGCGTCGCTCTTCACCCGATTCCGTCTTGACGTGAGGGTTGACACCGAAGCCGTCGCCATCGACACCGCGTCCAACACCGTGACGGCTCGCGATCTCATCAAGGGAACCAACTACGAGATTCGCTACGACTACTTGATTCTCAGTCCCGGCGCTTCGCCGGTCGTCCCACCGATTCCGGGTATTGACCGCGCGATGCCCCTTCGGACGGTGGAAGACGTCGAACGACTCGTCCGTGAAGTGCAGAAGTCGCCAACGAGCGCCGTGGTCGTTGGCGGCGGTTTCATCGGGTTGGAGATCGCGGAGAACCTCGTGCATCGCGGCATCGCGACGACACTGATCGAAGCGACAGACCAGGTCCTGGCGCCGCTTGACCCCGAGATGGCGTCACCGGTCGCCGAAGAGTTGAGCCGCCACGGCGTCACCGTATGTCTTGGTGACTCGGTCGATTCGATGACGCTCAAGAATGTGAGCCTCGCGTCGGGTGAGGTCGTCCCGGCGGACCTGGTGGTGGTCGCAATCGGGGTACGACCCGAGACCGGACTTGCGAGGCTGGCCGGCCTCGCAATCGGTGAGCGCGGCGGCATCGCCGTCGACGAGTTCAACCGCACCAGCGTCGAGAATGTGTACGCCATCGGCGACGCCGCCGAGAAGTCCGACGCCCTCGACGGGACGTCAACGCTGGTGCCACTGGCGAATATCGCCAATCGACACGGTCGGGTGGTCGCCGACCAGATCGCGGGGCGACGCGTGCGTCCGCGCGCCACGATCGGCACGGCCATCGTAAAGGTCTTCGACCTCACCATTGCGACGACGGGATGGAACGAGAAGCGGCTCCGCGCCGGCGGACGCCCGTTCATTGCGATCCACACCCATCCCTCCTCGCGTGCCACGTATTACCCCGGAGCCAAACCAATGTGTTTGAAACTGCTCGTGGATCCGTCCTCGGGTGAGATTCTGGGTGCTCAAGGCGTTGGCACGGAAGGCGTCGACAAGCGGATCGACGTGCTGGCCACCGCGATTCGCGCCGGCCTGACGGCACCTGAACTCGCGGACCTCGAGCTCGCGTACGCGCCGCCCTTTGGTTCGGCGAAGGATCCCATCAACATTCTCGGCTACGTCGCCGAGAACATTCTCTCGGGCCTCGTCGCGACAGTGCAGTGGCACGAGGTCGACGAGTACCGCGCACGCGGCGCCCAGTTCGTCGACGTTCGTACGCGCGAGGAATTCGCTCACGGCGCGTTGCCCGGCGCACTCAATATTCCAATCGACGAACTGCGCGAGCGGACGAACGAACTCATCAGCGGCGACATCGTCGTCAACTGCGAGGTTGGTCAGCGCGGCCACGTTGCGGCGATGCTGCTCAACGAACTCGGCTTTCACGCGACGAATCTCGACGGCGGCTACCGCACATGGCACTGTTCACCGGCGGCCACTGAACTTGTGCCGGTGGGCTGAAGATCTGGAATGAAATCGATGCATCAACCAAGTGAGAAAGGCACCACCAATGTGTCACAAGG
>DATCFS010000107.1:0-3308 GCA_036509375.1 Acidimicrobiales bacterium | reverse complement strand
GGATCACGCGCTCGATCTCGGCCTTCAACTGTTCGATACGGGCCTTCGCCTCTTCGCGCGCCAGTCGCTCGGCCAAGTGGTCGTCCACATCGCTACCACCCCGGGTGAGACGCTGTTCCAGATTTTCGAGGTCGAGGTTTCGAAGAGTCCGGTAGAGGTAGTACGTCCCACCGACTGGACGGCCCGGCTCCATGCCGGCGTAGCGCGTCACTGATTCACTAGCGGCTTGGCGCAACGCGTTCATGTCGCTGTCACGAAGGGCACGAAAGAGAAGCTCGGCCAACTCTTGCGCACTGAGCGACGAAGAGGAACCACCGCCCTCACCGCGAGACTGTCCCGGTCCGCTCGAACCGGCCGCGCCCTCGCGGTCCATCTCGCTGGTGTCGGCGTCGTCCATGAACTCGGCAGCACTCTCCCACGAGCGCGTCGAGAAGAAGACCTCGAACGCGGTGTTGAAGACCGCCAGATGGTCGCCGTCCTTCACGAGCGTCGCCGCCAGCGAGTTGCGTACGAGTGCGCGGTCCGAAAGGTCGATGACCTCCATGGCCTTCGCCGAATCAACGTGTTCGCTCATCGACACGGGAATCCCGGCCGAGCGAAGTTCGCCGATGAAGTCGCCGAGGAGGTTAAGCACCGGTCTTCGAGCGGCCGAGCAGTTCCTTCGTCGCCCGTTCGATATCGGTCTGGTACTTCAAGAGAATGTGGAGCGTCGCGGCGGCGTCCTCTTCGCCAATCTCCTCGCGTCCGAGCACCACCAGCGTGCGCGCCCAGTCGAGCGTTTCGGCAACGGAGGGGGCCTTCTTCAAATCGAGTGATCGAAGCGAACGAACGACCTGGGCGATCTGTTCGGCCAGGGCCGTCGTAATGCCGGGCACGCGCGAGACAATGATGTCGCGCTCGCGCTCGACCGTGGGGTAGCCAATGTAGAGATAGAGGCAGCGTCGCTTCAACGCTTCGGAGAGTTCGCGCGTGTTGTTGGACGTGAGAAAGACCATCGGAATCTGCTTGGCCCTGACGGTGCCCAACTCGGGAATGGAGACCTGGTACTCGGAGAGGATCTCCAAGAGGAGGGCCTCGGTTTCCAGTTCCACTCGGTCGACCTCGTCGATGAGAAGGACCACGGGATCGGTCGCCGAGATCGCCTCGAGTAGGGGCCGGGTGAGTAAGAACTCTTCGCCGAAGATGTCCTCTTCGAGCTGGTCCCAATCCTCGGTCCCCTCACCGTCGGGACGGCCGGCCTGGATTCGCAGCAACTGCTTGCGATAGTTCCATTCGTAGAGGGCCTTCGAGTCGTCGAGCCCCTCGTAACACTGCAGTCGGATGAGTCGCGCACCGACGGCGTCGGCGACGGCCTTGGCGAGCGCCGTCTTCCCCGTTCCGGCCGGTCCTTCGACGAGCACGGGCTTGGCCAGTCGGTCGGCGAGGAAGCAGACCGAGGCAATGGCGTCGTCACTCAAGTAGTCGTTCTCGGCGAGGCGACTAAGGACGTCCTTCGCCGAATCGAAGCGCACCGGCGGCACTTCGGCGAGGCCCAGTCGCAGGGCCAACTCCTCGCGGGGGTCTAATGCGCTCATCGAATCTGTCCTTCTCCTCGTACGACCCACTTCAAACAGGTCAGTTCTCTCAGTCCCATGGGGCCGCGCGCGTGCAACTTTTGGGTCGAGATGCCGACCTCGCCGCCGAGTCCCAACTCTCCCCCGTCGACGAAGCGCGTCGACGCGTTCACGACCACGGCCGCCGCGTCCACGCGACGTACCCAGGCGTCAGCGTTCGCGGCGTCGTTCGTGAGAATCGCCTCACTGTGGCCCGTCCCGTACTTCGCCACGTGCGCAATGGCCTCGTCGAGTGACGACACGACCTTGACGGCCAGAATCAAATCGAGGAACTCGTTCTCGTAGTCCTCCGCGCTCGCCGTGCTGGCCATGGGCAGCACCGCCCGCGTGGCCTCGTCACCGCGTAGTTCCACCTCGGGCATCGCGGTCGACAACGCCGGCAGGAACGCGTTGGCGATGTCCTCGTGGACGAGCACCGTCTCGGCGGCGTTACAGACGCCCGGTCGAGAAGTCTTGGCGTTGCGCACGATGGCGACGGCGCCCAGTAGGTCGGCCGACTCGTCGACGAAGACGTGGCAGTTGCCGTCGCCGTCCAAGACGTAGGGCACGCGGGCGTGTTCGCGCATGGCGGCGATCAAACTCGGTCCGCCGCGCGGAATGAGACAGTCCAGGACGTCCGTCAGTTGCATGAACTGGGCCGCCGTCTCGTGCGAGGGGTCCTGCACCAGGGCCACGCAGTTCTTCGGCAGGTCTTCCTTCTCGAGGGCTTCGTGCCAGAGCTCGACGATGAACTGATTGCTCTTCATGGCGGTGGAGGAACCGCGAAGGAACGCGGCGTTGCCGCTTCGAATACAGAGACCGGCGACGTCGCTCGTCACGTTCGGTCGATTTTCGTATACGACGCCGATCACGCCGAGCGGCACCCGCAGGCGCTCGATCCGCAGTCCGTTCGGACGCACGCTCTGGTCGACGACCTCGAAGAGCGGGTCGGCGTGGTCGGCGATTTCACGCAGCGCACTGGCCATTGACGAGATGCGCTCGGGCGTCAGCGTCAAGCGGTCGCGCCCGGCACCGGACTCGTCGTAGGCGGCGACCTCGAGGGCGTTCACGGCGAGCAGTTCACCGCTCGTTGCTTCCAGACGCTCGGCCACGTGGCGAAGCACGGCGCAGCGTTGTTCGTCGCTCGCCTGCGCGAGGATCGACGCGGCCTCCTTCACGGCGCGGCCCTGCACCGCCAAAGCGCTCATCGTCATGGTGCCAGCGTAACTGTTCGCATTACGACCTTCGAAGGAGGACCATGTCGTCGCGGTGCACGACCACGTCATCACTTTCATTGAGCGACTCGGCGCTCACGCGCACCAGACCCTTCGCCACGATCTGACCGTCCGGACCCACTATCTCGACGGCATCACCGTCGGCGAACGAGCCGTCGTGGGACACGACGCCGACGCGCAAGAGACTTCGCCCGCCGCTTTCGAGCGCCTGTCGCGCCCCTTCGTTGATGTGGAGCGATCCGTGACTGGCGACGGCGAAGGCAATCCACGACTTACGCGCCGAGAGCCGTGCGGGACGGGGGTGGAACGTCGTGCCAAAGCCCGGCGTCGCACTGAGCGCGTGCAGGAGTGCGTTGTGCGCGTGCGCCGGCGCGATGACCGTGGTGATCCCCGACCACGACGCCATCCGCGCGGCCGCCAATTTTGACGCCATGCCGCCACTGCCCACGCCGGAACGACTGGCGCCCGCCACGTCCACCAG
>DATCFS010000106.1:0-2804 GCA_036509375.1 Acidimicrobiales bacterium | reverse complement strand
CAGTCGACCGAAGGCGCAGATGACGTCGTCCGAGACGAGGATGACGCCGTAGCGGTCACAGATTTCGCGAACCGACTTCCAGTAGTTCGGCGGGGGAGTGAAGCAACCACCGGCATTCTGCACCGGCTCTAAGAAGACGGCGGCGACAGTCTCGGGGCCTTCGCGCAGGATCGCCTCCTCGATCTGGTGGGCCTGCCAGAGGCCGAAAGCTTCGAAATCATCGCCGTACTGTTCGGCGCGGTAGAAGTTGACGGCGGGCACCTTCACGGCGCCGGGTACGAGTGGCTCGAACGGCTGACGGTAACCCTCGAGCGACGTGATGGTGAGGGCACCGAGGGTGGTGCCGTGGTATGCAACGTCGCGACTGATGACCTTGTAGCGATCGGTGTCACCACGCATCTTGTGGTACTGACGGGCCAACTTCCACGCGCTCTCGTTTGCTTCGGCGCCACCACTGGTGAAGAAGACCCGGTTGAGGTCGCCCGGAGCGAGACTCGCAATCTTCTCGGCCAATTCAATGGCCTTGGGGTGGGCGTAGGTCCACAGCGGGAAGAACGCCATCTTGGTCATCTGCTCGGCGGCAGCCGCGGCGATGTTGGAACGTCCGTGACCGAGCATGTTGGTGAACAGCCCCGAAAGTCCGTCGAAGTACTCGACACCGTTGGCGTCGTAGACACGCGTGCCTTCGCCTCGCACCATGATGGGCACTTCCTTATGTTCGTCGTACGCTCCCATGCGCGACATCTGGAGCCAGAGGTGGCGACGGGCGCGCTCGGAGTAGTTGTGGCTCGCGTGTTCCTCATCACTGAAATTAACTCCGTCACTTATGATCTCGTGAAGCGTCACTTGGTCCCCCATACGTAGGTCTGCTTTGAAAGCTTCAAATACAGAAATGTCTCAACTTCGGTCACACCGGGAATACTGCGAATCGAATCGTTCAGTAGGTGGACCAGCGCGTCGTCGTCGACGGCGATGACTTCAGCGATGATGTCGAAGCTGCCAGCGGTCATGACGACGTAGTTGGCTTCGTCAATCGAGGCAATCTTGTCAGCGACGAGTCGAACGTCGCCGTGCACGCGAATCCCGATGAGGGCTTCGCGGCCGTAGCCGAGTTGCAACGGATCGGTGATGGCGACGATCTGCATGACGCCCGAATCCTTCAGACGTTGCACGCGTCGGCGCACGCCCGCTTCGGAGAGTCCCACGTCGGCCGCGATGGCCCCGTAGGCCCGACGGCCGTCGCGCTGCAGGTGGCTGATGATTTGTCGATCAATGGAGTCGAGGCCATTCGGAGCGGACGAGATGAGTTCTTGGTTGGAGCGCTTGGCGCTCACTTTGCTCTGACGAGGTGGTTTGGTCGCTGACATTGGTTGCTCCCGGCTCGGTAACCCTGGGGTTGCCTTGCTGCGGATAGAGACAGTATAGGGGGCAAAAGCGACGGAATGAGTCGGACTTTTGTTAAATCTGGACTTATATCTTCGGTTTAGGTTGCGGAACCCTAGCAATCTCTGGCAG
The DNA here is from genome assembly GCA_036509375.1 of Acidimicrobiales bacterium. Taxonomy (GTDB): domain Bacteria; phylum Actinomycetota; class Acidimicrobiia; order Acidimicrobiales; family RAAP-2; genus RAAP-2. The sequence continues at coordinate 1,289 of DATCFS010000106.1, read as the reverse complement.
AGTGGCTCTGGACGAAAGCCGCTGGGCCGTCCGTGACTGGGAGGGCACTATGCGTCGTTTGGCTAATTTCATTGGGGGCGAGTCGGTCGCGCCGACGAGTGCCAAGTACGTGGAGTTGATCAACCCCTCGACCGGCGAACCGTTCGCCGAAATGCCGGTATCCAACGCCGCGGACGTCGACCACGCGATCACGGTGGCCAACCAGGCCTTCCAATCGTGGAAGCGTACGACGCCGTCGCAGCGCAGTCTTGCGCTCCTCAAGATTGCCGACATTCTCGAGGCACACGCCGAAGAGCTGGTCGCCGTGGAGGCCGAGAACTGCGGCAAGATTATTTCACTCACGATGAGTGAAGAGATTCCTCCGATGATTGACCAGATTCGATTCTTCGCCGGCGCCGCTCGGCTCCTCGAAGGCCGCGGCGCCTCGGAGTACATGGAGGGCATGACGAGTTACGTGCGACGCGAACCCATTGGCGTCTGCGGCGCCGTCACGCCGTGGAACTATCCGATGATGATGGCCGTGTGGAAGTGGGCTCCGGCGATTGCCGCTGGCAACACCATGGTGTTGAAGCCGGGTGATTCAACGCCGGCCTCGACGTTACTCATGGCCCAGTACATGGCCGAAGTCCTGCCGAGTGGCGTGTTCAACGTCGTTTGCGGTGACCGCGACACCGGACGAGCACTCGTCGAGCACGCCGTTCCGGCGATGGTGTCGGTGACCGGATCAGTTCGCGCCGGCATGGAAGTTGCGTCAAGTGCGTCGGCCACACTGAAGCGCGTGCACCTCGAACTCGGTGGCAAGGCCCCCGTCATTGTCTTCGATGACGTCGATCTCGCGTCCGCGGCCGAGAACATCGCGGTCGCCGGGTTCTTCAACGCCGGTCAGGACTGCACGGCCGCGACGCGAGTACTCGCCGGCCCCAAGGTGTACGGCGATTTTGTGGACGCGTTGGCGGAGCAGGCGAAGAACACGGTCATTGGCATGCCCGACAACGACGACGCCCTCTTCGGTCCGGTCAACAACGTCAATCAGTTGCAGCGCGTGACCGGTTTCCTCGGTCGAGCTCCCGGTCACTCGTCCATCGCCGCCGGCGGCGCTCAGGTCGGTGACAAGGGTTACTTCATCGCGCCGACCGTCGTGGCCGACCTGCAGCAAGATGACGAGATGATTCAGAGCGAGATCTTTGGCCCCGTCATCACCGTGCAGAAGTTCAGCGACGAAGCCGAGGCGTTGGCGTGGGCGAACGGCGTCGACTACGGACTGGCCTCATCGGTGTGGACGCGCGACC
>DATCFS010000105.1:0-4904 GCA_036509375.1 Acidimicrobiales bacterium | reverse complement strand
TGCGCCTTCTCACGAACGAGTTCGGCGTAGTGCTGCGCGTTCGCGGCCGACGGTGTATTCATTTGGAGCGACGAAAGCAGCGCCAGCTCGACGGCGATTGCTCCGCGCTCTTGCAACTTGGCCTGGACCGTGACGTAGTCCACTGGTTCGCCGGCGTTGGCCAGCGCAATAATCGAACTGAAAATCTGTCCGTGTAGCGGTCGGTAGAAGTCTTCGGCCTGCACGGTTTCGTAGGCAATACTGACCGCTTCCGCGGAAAGGAGCATCGCGCCGATCAAACTCTCTTCGGCTTCGATTGCACTCGGAGGGATGCGACCGCCGCCCGGCGCTTGTCGCGTTCGTTCCGATTCAATCTGCGTCATAAGACCTCAATGGTCGTCGGGTTCGTCTGTTTGCAACAAGAACAACAACATGGGGAAATACCTGTGTACAAAGAACGTCAGTGAAATGCTGACGTTGCCCTGTGACATCCCACTGAACATGACGAACGCCGGGACCAAAGTCCCGGCGTTCGTCACTACAGAACTTGTGATTTATTTCGCGACGATCTCCACGTTGAGTGTCGCTTCGACACCATCGAAGAGTGTCGCGGTCGCCGTCGAGGTACCGACGTCCTTCAAGTGTTCGGCCATGTGAACGGCGTGACGATCGAGCGAGATGCCCGTCGCGGTTCGAAGCGCGTTCACGAGATCGGATTCGGTGACCGAACCGAACAGTCGACCAGTTGCGCTGGCCCGTGCGGCGATGGTGAGCGTCTGTTGCTCGATGACGCTTCGCTGCGTCTCGGCCGCCTCGCGGCTGGCGGCGTCACGAAGGTCGCGGGCGCGTCGCATTGACGTCGCCTGCGTCTCCGTGGTGTCGCTCGCGACGAGCGCCGAACCCGACGGGAGCAGGAAATTCCGCGCGTAACCGGCCTTCACGTCAACAATGTCACCGCGACGGCCCACGCCCTTGACGTCACTTCGCAGGAGGACCTTCATTCGGCCACCTCCTCGACCAGTTCGACCTCGGCAACTTCCGGGCTCACTTCGGCGTACTCGAGAATCTCTTCGACGTCCGCCGAGGGAGCACTGGCGGTGGCGGGCGCCTCGGCCCCGTCGCGGTCGGGACGGGGTGCGCGAGGACCACGGTCGTCACGGTTACCGCGGCCACCACGTCGCTCGGTCACGGTGCGCTGCGTGTAGGGCAGCAGCGCCAACTCGCGAGCAGTCTTGATGGCGTCCGTGACGTCACGCTGGTGCTGCTGGCAGTTGCCCGAGACCTTGCGGCCACGAATCTTGCCGCGATCCGAGATGTACTTGCGCAATTGAGCGAGGTCCTTGTAGTCAACCGTGTCGACACCGTGCTGACAGAAAGAGCACGGCTTCTTCTTCGCTCCGCGTCGCGTGTCAATCTTCGGCGCGCGCTTCGGCGGTTTCGGGTTATTGATACGTGGCATTAGAAGGGCTCCTCATCAAATGCGTAGCTGCTTGGTTCGTTGGATCGTGGTGCGGCGGCCGGTCGGTCGCTCGATTGGAAGTTGCTGCCCTCGGCGCGCGGCGTGCGCGTCACGACGGCGGTCGCCCACTTCAGACTCGGTCCGATTTCGTCGGCGTTGATCTCGACGATCGATCGCTTGTCGCCGTTCTCGGTCTCCCAACTGCGCTGCTCGAGGCGTCCGCTCACAATGACGCGCGAACCCTTCTGCAACGAGTTGGCTGCGTTCTCGGCCATGGAGCCGTAACCCACGACCTCGAAGTACGAGACGCGCTCTTCCCACTCCTGGGTCTGACGGTTCTGCCAACGGCGGTTCACGGCGATCGAAAGTTTGAGCGCCGCCTGTCCACTGTTGAGGAACTTCAGTTCGGGGTCACGCGTTACGTTCCCCACGACGGTGATGGTGTTGTCAGCCATTTCTCTCTCCTTGGATTCTCAAGCGTCCGAACTTACGCCTGGGCCGTAACACGGCTGGCGCTCGGTCGTACGTGGCGACGAAGAATTTTAAAGCGAAGGACTTCATCCGAAAGGATCAGGATGCGGTCGAGTTCAACAACGGTCGACGATTCACCACTGAACTCCACCAGGACGTAGTAACCCTCTTTGCGCTTGTTGATCTCGTACGCCAAGGGACGCTTGCCCCAACGGTCGATGGCTCCGGGAGTTCCGCCATTGGCGCGGATGGTTTCCAATGCTCGATCGAGCGCAATCTGGATGGTCTGTGCGTCGACGGCCGTGTCGAACACGATCATGGTTTCATAGGGCCTCATGGCCGGTTTCCTTTCCCTCTGGTCCGGCTAGGCCGGGCTCTGCGGAAAACAGAGCAGGGTGTGTGGCACTTCCCCACGCTTGTGGGACTAACAATCTTACCAGAACAGCGAAGTTGGTCAGTCGAAGAGACCGTCGGGGTTGGGGTAGGCCTCGTCGACGTTTGGAAAATCGCCGCTTCGAACGTCGGCGGCAAACTGACCGATTGCCTTCGTGATCACGGTTCCGAGGTCTGCGTACTGACGGACGAATTTGGCGGGCGCCCGGTTGGTGAGCCCCAACAGATCATGAAAGACCAGCACTTGGCCGTCGGTATCGGGGCCGGCCCCGATACCGATTGTTGGGATATCGAGCGCTTCGGTGACGTTTTTCCCGACGACGCTGGGCACGCCCTCAATAACGATGGCGAACACACCTTCTTCTTGGAGGAGCTGCGCGTCCTCGATTAACAGCTTCGCACTCTCCAGCGTCTTCGCCTGCACCTTGAATCCGCCGAAGGCCAACACACTCTGGGGCGTCAACCCGAGGTGTCCCATGACCGGGATCTGTGCGTCGAGCAGAGCGCGCACCACGTCGCGACGGACCCGGCCGCCTTCGAGCTTCACACTGTTGGCGCCACTTCTGATCAACACCGCGGCGTTACGCACGCTCTCGGCGACGTCAATGTGGTAGCTGAGCCACGGCATATCGGCGACGACGTGCACATCGGCGTGAGCGGCCGCGACCGCGCGCACGTGGTGACTCATCTGGTCGACCGTGAGGTGCAGCGTCGTCTCTTGTCCGAGCATGACGTTGGCGACCGAGTCGCCCACGAGGATCAGGTCGACGCCTGCGGCGGCAACCAGGCGAGCACCGGGCTCGTCGTAGGCGGTCACCATTACCAGTGGATCCGCACCGTTTCGCCGTTTTCGCAGGCGAATTGCGGGGGCACTCAGAGTCATTCGCCCACCTCTTTTCGTTCGACACCATTGACCCTACGGGCCCGACGGCCCCCGGCTGCCCATTTTCGAACGAGGTGGTGAAACGAACATCCGACGCAGACTTCGACGGCGTAACACTGGACCGGCTCTTCTCGGCGCTCGAGTTTCAACAACTCGGCGCGCGACGTGGGACAGGTTCCACCCGAGGGCAGTCGCGATCCGAACACGTAAGTGACCTCGACCAACTCGACGTCGCTGCAGACCGGACAGGTCTCGCCAGTGCGACGTCCAAGATTCTTCGCGGCGCGCAACAACTCCGGGTGCGCATCGCAGATGTCTTCGTAACGAATCAGTCCGGCGGCGACTTTGGCGAGTAGCGCATGTCGCACGAGGCCGAACTCGACCACTGCCCCGTCGGCGGTACTCGAGCGGAATCGCTTATCCATTGAGGGTGACTCTACAGGTCAATGAATCACTAGGAAATGACACCACTGTACGGTCGATATATCGAAGTGATACTATGTTTCGAATGTTAGACATTGCCATCCTGGGACTACTTATGGACCGTGATCACCACGGTTACGAGATTCGTACCCAATTGCGCGACCGCCTCGGCGTGTGGGCGAATGTTTCCTTCGGATCGATTTATCCGGCCCTCGCCCGTCTCGAGCGCCAGGGTTGCGTCGAAGCGGTGACCTCGAGCGAGAACCGCGTGAACGCACTCTCGACCGGATCACTGGCTGGCGAGCGCGCGTCGCTGCGATCACTTCGGGCCACCCCCGGTCTCGGTCGACGCGGTCGCAAGGTCTACCGCATCACCGAGCGCGGCCGTCACGACTTTCTGGCACTCCTCGCTGACCCCGCCACCATTGACGACAGCAAGAACTTCTGGCTCCGCATGGCCCTCGCCAAGTACCTCACCCCCACCCTGCGCGTCGGACTCTTAGAGCGCCGTCGCGCCGACCTCGTGGCCCGCCTGGCCGAGGTTCGAACCGGTGCCAATAACGATCAACTCGACTCGTTCGCCCGCGACGTCATGAACCACGCGGCGCAGAGTGTCGAGCTGGACCTCGCGTGGCTTGACAGTTCATTGTCCACCGAACGAAGTAACCAAGATTCCTTCGCGCACGACGCGAAGTAGGAAAGGAGCGCCATGGAGAAGATTCGCGTGGCCATTGCGGGCGTGGGGAACTGCGCCAGCTCACTCATCCAGGGCGTCACGTATTACCGTGACGCCAAGGCCGGGGATAACGTCCCCGGACTCATGCACGTCGTGCTCGGGGGCTATCACGTCAGTGACCTCGAATTCGTCGCCGCGTTTGATGTCGACGCCACCAAGGTCGGCAGCGACCTCGGCAAGGCCATCGAGGGCGGTCAGAACAACACGATCAAGTTCGCGGACGTGCCCGCTCTGGGCGTCACCGTGCAGCGCGGTCCGACCATGGACGGCCTCAACAAGTACTACCGCGCCATGATTGACGAGTCACCGGCCGAGGCCGTCGATGTCACCCAGGTCCTGCGGGACTCGCGCGCCGAAGTACTGGTCTCGTACCTGCCGGTCGGATCAGAAGACGCGCAGCGCTTCTACGCCCAGGCCGCGTTGGACGCGGGCGTCGCCTTCGTGAACGCCATTCCCGTCTTCATTGCGTCGGACCCGGTGTGGGCGAAGAAGTTCGCCGACGCAAAGGTGCCCATCATTGGTGACGACATCAAGAGTCAGGTCGGTGCCACCATCGTCCA
>DATCFS010000104.1:0-4655 GCA_036509375.1 Acidimicrobiales bacterium | reverse complement strand
GCGCCGGTTCGTTCGTTTCGGAGTTCCACGTAACGACTCGGCGCGCCCCGTGATCAATGAGCCATTGGAGTTGCGCCACCTTCAGGGCACGGGCGATACCGTGTCGGCGAAATTCGGGGAGAACTGCCAGCAGACCGTTCTCATACAGTCCCTCGCCGGCCAATTGGTGCAAGCCCGCGAAGCCAACAACTCGTTCCTCGTGGAGGACCACGACAGCTCCGTCCGCAGCCTGTTCAACATGCAATCGCAGCCACGCTTCACGTCTCTCGATACCGGTCTCACCCGGGATGTCGCGCCACGACTGCTCCGCCACTTCGTAGGCTCCGGCACCGAACTCTGACCGTTCGGCCACCCGACGCAACTCGAATCCCCGAGGAAGGGAGAGCGCCTCCAACGGAGCTCCCGGGATATCTCGCGCCAGTCCACCTTCGCGGGCGACTTCGTGAAAGCCGTTCTCTTGGAGCAGTGCGATGAAGGGACCATCATCTTCGCGGGCCCACAGCTCAAGGCGAGAGCGCCCGAGTTCGCCCGCGATCTGGCGTAGCTGACTGAGGAGAACCAAATCAGCTCCGCACTGCTTCCAGTCATTTCGAACGCCAATGAAACCGTAGGCGAGATCAGTTGGTGATCCCTTCGGGCCAATCGTTCCAATGGCGGCAACGTCGTCATTGGATAACGCGATGAGCTCACGCCGCTCCGGTTCCGCGGCACGACGCACCAGCAACTGTTCAAGGAGCAGTGGTTCGTCCGGCTCCAGCTCGTTGCGAACGGTCAACCACTCGTTCAGCTGTTCGTGCTCTTCGATTACCGAAACGCGAATCTCCACTCCGAGAAACTACAACGCTACAAACCCTAAGGGCCGGCGACAAAGAACTGGGCGAGCGGCTTCGGTGACGGAGACTATGGACGCTTCAGGAACGCCAAATAAAACGCTGCGAATACCAGAACGATTGCGACATTTGCTAACAGCCGTTCCAAAGTGTGGTGCCTAAAGAACAAAACGTCGACGCCGACCACGACGGCGACGAGTCCGAGGACGTACACCACGACCACCGCCCTCGTTCCCATATAACAAACCTACCCACTACGTCACGAGCGGACCACGACGAACGTGACTGCGAAGTTCGCGTTGCCGTTGGTCTGACGTCGCACGTGTTCGGCGTCACTTTGCGGCGCGCTTGATCCAAGATAGGACAATGAAAGTTCGATCTACTGAATGTGTGAACGACGCAGTCGCTTGCGCCGCCGGATGACGTGCACAATTGCGTAGACGACAAGAACCAGGGCGGCAAGTTTGTGCCACTGTGAAAGACCGGGCGGAAGCCCCAACGCTGACGCGAAGGGAAAGCGCGTCGCTTGATGGTTCAGACCATCGATAATGCCCGACACGAGCACGTCGAGAACTAATAGGTCCAGAATTATGTCCGAGACGGCCAAGCGAGTCGTAGCCCGGGTTCGAGTTTGCAAGCCAAACAGTCGTCGAAGAAGCGCCTTGATGGTGCGACGTCGTTGGTAAAAGTGAAACAACAGCATTGCCATGAACCACACGCCAAAGATCACGTGAAGCGTGATGCTTTTGCTTAGGTAGATGAGTGACAGCAGCGAACCGGCGAGCGATAGGAGCAGCGACAAATGGACATACCATCGGCGGCGTTCGCCACTCGTCAATGTGCTCGATTTCGCAGGGAGTGAGGTAACGGTTCGGCCCTTCACTAGTCAGGAGTACCCGCTTCGATTGTATTTGTGACCACTGGCCGCGCACTGTTGTGGCCGTAGGGGAAAACCCTGAGACGCGAATACCGTTTCCTCAAACCGACCGTGGTCGGTTCACTCTTGTCACGACGCGTTCGAACACGTCGATCAGACGGAGGGGTCGTCCATTATCTCGCGTACTTCTTGCGCACAGCGACAGGCGACGGCAAACTTGGTGGCCCACTGCAGCGCCTCTTCGCGCGTGGTCACATCGACAATCGCAAATCCTCCGACTACCGCCTTCGTCTCTGGGTACGGACCATCAGTGACGGTCTCGTCCGTCGCGACGACGCTCGCCCGTTGGCTCTTTAACCCGCCACCGAATATCCACGCGCCTGCATCCTGAGCTTCGCGCACCACCGCGTGCGCAGCGTCTCCGACCTCTCCCATGTCGTCATTGGGGATGTCATCCATCGCACCGTCGTCGAACGAGATCAAGTAGCGAGTCATACGAACATTCCTTGTCACAGCCCGGTCGGGCTGCCGTGCACCGATTGTAAGGGTCGGCCCGTGGCAAGGCGAACACCAATCGAGACAGACCGTGGCCAGCACGTGCCGGTAGCGCATCATTTCGCGGTGCGTACGTGGATTGAACTACCGGCGCATCACGCATGAGTTACTTACCGAGTGCCTGTTTTTTCCGCACGGCAATCAGGTTTCGAACGAGTGACTTCGGCAACGGCCGATCGACGGGAAATTGCAACGCACCCTTGGAGGTCTTGTAGCTGGCGACCTTGTCCCCGAGTTCAGGAAAGACGGAGCCACTGTGAGGAAGGTAACTCAGGTGGTTCTTGAAAGCAGCGAACCCGGCCACGACCTTTCCCTCCACTCTGAACGCCGGAACGCCGTACGACAGGCACTGTTCGGCATTGGGGACGATTTCCAGGATCGTTGCACGGAGCGATTCGAGGGTGCTCCGCTTCGTCTCGTCCAACGAGGCGAGGTACAGATCGATTTCATTCTTTGACATGCGCCTCCCATCGGACGACGAAGAGCTTCCTGCGTGGCCGTCGTCAATAGTTCTGGATTGTAGGTCGGCCCGAGTGGCGTTCGCATCACGACCGGCAACGATCCACCATGGTGGCCGTGCACCAACTGACTCGATCGTCAATCGGTGACTCAAAGATGTTTTGCACGTGCGCCACGTACGGCAGTTAGGGGGCGAAGGCCTGCAGCGCCTCACCGCTCAGACGGAACATAGTCCACTCATCCAAGGCCTCTGCGCCGAAGGATCGGTAAAAATCGATCGACGGGGTATTCCAGTCCAGAACCGACCACTGGAATCTGGAATAGCCACGCTCAACACAGATTCCGGCGAGAGCTCGCATGAGCTGGCGTCCGTACCCGTTGCCCCGGTGCTCGGCGCGCACAAAGAGATCTTCGAGGTAGATACCCGGCGTTCCGAGCCACGTCGAGAAGTTCAAGAACCATAGAGCCATGCCCACGACCTCGCCGTTGACTTCGACGACGTGGCAGTGAACATGGGAATCCTCACCGAAGATCGCATCGTGCAGCTGGGCATCCGTGGCGACCGCCTCGTCGACCGCTCTTTCATAGAGCGCCAACTCCCGTATCAGTGCCCCGATTGACGCGATGTCGCGAGGCTCCGCTGCGCGAAGCCCGCCGTCGTCGATTGAAGTCATTGGACGATGCTAGAGGCCACATATTCCCCACCCTCTTCGCAGTTAGTCACCCCCGTACGGCTCTGCGCCAGTTGGGGATCAGTGCGAGGTCGGAACCGTGCGCTGCCCGCTCGTGGACGCCGCGCTCCACGACGAGTCATCAAATCGCTGACGACGTAGGTTTCAGCGTTGCTACGAGCCCAACAACGCCGAATCCTCCGGTCCGCCGTCCCTATGTCCACTGAATCGCAGAATCAGCAGACCGACGAGGAGAAAGAGCACCACTCCCACCCCAATACCTAGAGCGAGGAGGGTGTTGTGGAAGTCCCTTTCAGAGAGATGACCACTCAAGGTCAATCTCGCTGAGGCGCTCAGAATATCTCGAACGCCCGCGAGCACTCCAATGACGAGGAACGGTCGGACAGGAAATACCGATGATCGAAGATGTCCGAAAACCGTGTGGGCAATATCGAGGACGATGATCACGACCAGGATGCCGTCGATGGCAGCAATTACGGCAACGGAAAATGAACCGCTCCCGTAATTGAAGAAGTTCTCGACCGTTCGTACGAGGACCACGGCCGCCACAATCAACAAGCTGGTGACTATGGCGTATTCGATTGCGAGAATCGCCCACCGCACCAACGTGTCAGCGGTGAAGGAAGAATCTTCGTCGTGGGGATGGTTGCTCGTCATTGGCATTGACGCTAGTGCCGGATTGCGTGCCGTCAGAACCTCCGTCACCGCAAAAGCGCGGAGACGTTGTGCTCCCACCGTCAATCGCGGCGATGACTATCCGAGGTGCCTCTTCTCTTTCTCGACATTAGAGCGGCTTTCACGGTCCACGGTGGAGTGCGCCAGAAAGATGTGCGGCTCGACTCTCTGACAGAATCGTCTTGAACGCACCGCACGTCCGGAGGGATTCATGACACCAGAGCCTTACGATGCGGGCTGGATGCCCGGCGAGACCTACGACCGGCTACGTGCCGAGGACTTTGCGAAACTCTGTGCGGCCGCATCGCTTGACCACAACGCTCACGTGCCCACGTGCCCCGAGTGGGACGTCAGGGCACTGTGCGACCACCTCGCTCGCGTCTATCAGGCGCGCGCGTTCACCATTGAACACTCAACCCCCAAGTCGTCAGACGACTTCGAGCTACTCGCGAGCGACGCGGACCCGATCGCGTGGGTTCGGACATGGTCGGACACTCTCAACGACGCCCTCTCTCGCCACGACGATGGCGATCCCACGATTTCGTTCCTCCCCGAGGCCAACACCAT
>DATCFS010000103.1:0-3580 GCA_036509375.1 Acidimicrobiales bacterium | reverse complement strand
GGCACCGCCGAGCGTGGCGTAGGGGCGGCCGAGACCGCCGCCCACGGCCGCGGTGATCGAGAGCAGTAGGAAGCCGTTCCCGACCGACGGCGTGATCGTGCCGATGGTCTCGCCGTAGAGAAAACCGGCGAATCCCGAGATGGCGCCCGACACGGCCCAGGTTTGCATGACGACGGAGCGGGCCGGTATGCCGCTCACTTGCGCCAATTCGCGATTCTGCGACACCGCCCGAAGAGCCTTACCGAGTCGCGTTCGTTGTAACAGCGCGTAGATGAGTCCCGCGACCACCACGGCCGACACCATCACCCGAATCGTGAGGGTCGTCCAGAGGAATGGCCCCACGTGCAACAGAGTCCCCTGCGCGAACCCGTACGAAACACTCGCGCCACCGAAGCCAATGAGAAGGAGATTCTGCAAGATGAGCGACGCGCCGAGCGTCGCGATGAGTGTGGAGAGCGGCTTTTGATTCCTGAATCGCTCGATGAGACCAAAGTTCAGCAACATCCCCGCCAAAGCGCCCGCGACCGTCGCAATGACCGCGCAGACGTAAACGTTCTGGTGGAAGTTGTCATCGGCCACGTACGCCGCGTAGGCCCCAATAGTGAGAACTTCACCGTGGGCGAGATTGACGACTCGACTGACGGCGTACTCGAGCGTGAAGGCAACAGCGGAGAGCGCCAAGATGGCGGCGGTAGCAACGCCCATCCCAATGCTGATCCAAAAGATGTTCATGTCCCCCGACTTACTGTCACGATCTTCAGTGATTCAGGACCATAATGTTTATTGCATACAAAGTCAAGCACCGAATGGCGCGTGTCCGATGATCGACGTGGATGACTCCCGGGGTGGTTCCTCGAGCTGAGTCGCCACCACGTTGCGTGCCGAGACGAGAATCTGCCCACCGTCAGCGGCGGTGCGTCGTCATCAGTGGTGAACCAACAGCTGCGACCAATGGAACGTGCGCTGACGACACGGTCTCCCCTTCGCGCAGTCGGTCAGCCCTTACGTAGGGCTCTTTTCGTTCTTTGCCCGATTCGCCAACGCCACCGCGAGATTCGAGGCCCCCGCACCGACCTCTATATCTCCCTCGGCTTTTCGCATCTGAGCGATGAGGGTGTCGCGCGCCTCGTAGATATGTTCCTTCATGAGGAGCTCAACTCTCATGGTGTCCCGGACTTCGAGCGCCCTGGTGATCTGCTCGTGATAGTGCAGGGCAATGAGCCGACCTTGGTCGGAATACCAGTAGTACGCGCGATAGATAAGCGGAAGTCGCGCAACGGAGTTGACCACGTCATTGAGCGAGGAGTTGTTCGTGACCTCGAGGATCGTCTTATGAAACGTGGAGTTCTCATGCGTCAAAGCGAGGACGTCGTTGGTCTTGACCGACTCCGCAAAACGTCCACAACTCTCGTCGAGCGCCTCGATCACTTCAGCCGTGACATTCTTTACTGCGAGCGACGCAGCAAATGATTCAAGAGCCGCTCGCGTGTCGTAGAGATCGACGATCTCTTTCGTGCTGTACGTTTTGACGACCGAACTCCGATTGGGTTCAGCCACCAAGAAACCCTCGGTCTGAAGAATCAGGAGAGCCTCACGAATCGGGGTTCGGCTAATGCCGAATTCCTTCGCGAGTTTCTCTTCTCTCAGGCGCGAACCTTGAGCAATCCGACCGTCATAAATTGCTTCGCGAATGAGTCCCGCCGCAATTTGCGCGGCGTTCTGAAACAGTTTCTTAGGATTTGCGAATTCCGCAATGATTGGTGACTCATCGTCGGAGCGTGCGCCAGACGTCGCCATCACGTCAGAGTACATCACAAAGTACTTCGTCGCCGTAGACACGAGTTCTGTACTGTCACGAAGGGAGGAGTCACCGTGAATAAAGTACGAGTCGAAACCTTCAGCGATGGGGTCTTCGCCATTGCCATCACGCTCCTGGTCCTCACGATCGCCCAACCGAACGACTAGTCCAAACTGGCTCGACAATTGTTGGATCGCTGGCCTTCGTTGGCCTTGTACGTCGTCAGCAACTTGGTCTCCATCGGGATCGCCTTCTGGAATCCCTATTTGTGTCTGGCCTTCCACGGCGCCCTCGGAATGTTCTACGCGCTCGACCCCTTCTCCCGAAGGGTCGACCACGACAGCCACACGTAAATTCAGTGGTGTGAAAGTCACAGAACACTCTTCACCAGACGTCGCGGCGCGCATTCATTAGTCTCGAGCAATGATTCTCGAAATGTCACCGAACGAGATTATTGAGTTCGTGCTCTCACAAAAGGTCGGCCGCGTGGGCTGCCACGTTGATGGTGAGACCTACGTCGTGCCCGTCATCTACGGGTGGGCTGAGACTTGCATCTACGTGTACACCACCGAAGGCAAGAAAGTCGACATGATGCGAGAGAATCCGCGCGTCTGTTTTGAAGTCGATGAGTACCTCACGAGTGGCGGGTGGCGAAGTGTCATCGCCCAAGGCGTCTTCGAGGAGTTGGAGGGCGACGACGCCGTACGGGCTCTTCAGATCATTGCCGAGCGCGTCTCCTCGAATCGAGAAGCCGGAAGCTCGCCACCGCGCGGTGAAGGTCGAACGCCGGTGGCATTTCGAATTCGAACGAACGACGTCACTGGTCGAAAGGTGGACGTCGTTTCCTAGTCCGCCACCAGTTCGCAGCTATGAAGTTGTGGAAAGGACGGGACGAACGCGAACACAGGCAGAATCAGACGCCAGCGGATTCCCGAAGGTGGCGAAGGCTCGCGAACGTGAACCCCCGCACATATCCGAATGCTCGCAGCATCCGCAGGCACCTTCAAAGTGTGCCGAACGGATTGAGCGCAGCAGCTCATTGTCCTTATAGACGTCGATCAATGAACGCTCTCGAACGTTGCCGAGGGTGATGGGCAGGAATCCTGATGGATAGATGTCGCCGTTCGCCGCGACGAAGATGATCCCCTTACCGTCACGTGTTGCGGCACTGGGCGCGCGTACGGGCGCCGAACTCGGCCCGAGCAGTTCGAGAAGGCGGCGTCGGAGGAATGAGTACGTGGGGTCCGCAACGACGTCCGAAGCCGAGTCAATCTTGTCGGCGCGTTCGCGAGCGACGCGTCGAAAGAACGGCGCCTCCACCGTGCGAACCGTGAACCCGTATCGAGAGGCGTCCACGAGGAAGTTGCACACCCCTTCGTTCTCGAGTGCCGAGGTCGCCGTGACGTCAGATCCCCGACCGGTAGTGATGAGAAAAAAGACTTCCCACACGTTGACCTGCAAATCGTGCAGCAGTTTGGCGACGTCGGCCAACTCGTACACGTTGGTGGGCATGACCGTGGTATTGATCTGCGTCGTGAATCCGTGTTCACGCAGACGGGTAATTGCCGCAAGGGTTGCGTTGAAATGACCGTCGATGCCCCGAACCGCGTCGTGGGTCGATGGTGTCGCGCCATCGAGGCTGAGTGATGCACTCTTTACGCCCGCGTCGCGCAACGACTGGAGCACCGAGTCAGTGAGTCGTGGTGTCACGGACGGAGCAATCGCAACGGGCACGCGCACCGATTGGGCGTAGGCGGCAAGTTCGACGATGTCGTCGCGCAT
>DATCFS010000102.1:0-8902 GCA_036509375.1 Acidimicrobiales bacterium | reverse complement strand
AAAGCCTTCAACATGGTGAGCAATGCAGCGGTACCGTCGATTGCCCGCGCCGGGTCGTTGTCGAGCAGTTCGGCCACCTCGACCAGACTCGTTGCGGTGGGGAGGAGCTCCTTCGCGATCTCCCACATCCGAGTGTTGATTCGGCGCAGGTCCTGGTAGCCCCACTCGTAGGTCTCACGGAGATCGAGCGTGGCGCCCGACCAGTATGACGACCATCGTTGGTAGCGCTCCTCGCCGCACGCTTCGTGGGTGGAGGCCTTAGGGGCAATGTCGGAGCGCAGCCAGCTCGCGAGTTCGGCGTACGCCGCTTCGGCGTCTTTGGCGTTGGCCCGAAGTCCCGACGCTTCAATATCGACCGACGTGGCGTGCGCGACGCGCTCCGCCAACTCGGTGAATGCCCCATTGGCGCAGGTGTCGGCCTGATCGGCAATGCCAATGACGTGACGAACGGCCGGCAACTCGTGCTCGGCGGCGGTAATTAACAGGGCCTCGCGCCACGTGTTGAGCGAGGCACGCACGGCCTTCAGGCGAGCGGCGACGTGCGCAGCGTCGTCGGGCGTCGTGAGCGACATCAATTCGAAGACCTGACGAATGGCGGCCACCGGGGAACTGAGGACGGAGAAGGTTCGCCGCGGTTCATCAGCCTCCAGCAATGCGAGGTCCACGGCGAGACGCTCTCGGATCACCTCCTTCGCAATTCGATCGATGTCGCTGAGCGCGTCAATGGTTTCGAGAGTGTAGAGATCGGCAATCGTCCGTTCCTGATCACGACGCTGCTGCGCCACTGAGAAGTCGGGGAGGAGTCGCTCGTAGCCGGGAACGCCCAGTTCGGTCGCGAGGAGGGGATTACTTTCGGCGAGACGATCAATGAGATCGTTGGCGAACAAGAAGATGGGGGACTGCGTGGTTGATTGGGACATGGGTTCGTTCCTTCGATCGATGCAGACTGGCCGCGAAATCGAAGATAACACCTCGGTCCAAAAGAGGTACCGGCACTTCGATCGACGCGGACACCAGATTGTCGACGACGACGCGCACCGCGCGGCTGCGCATCCGGTGCGAGGAAGCGGAACCTAGTCGGGGTTGGCGAAGCGGGCGGTCGTGAAGGCAATCGTGGTCGGAACGCTCACGGCGAAGACGACCAGCATCAGCGTGACGATCACCAGCGACGAACCGCGTGTGTGGTCGCGCACGAAGGCGAGCTCGATCATCGCGGAGGTGATCACGTACGCGAGCAGCGCCCAACGAAAGACCTTACGAAAGGTGGTCCACGCGAACTCGTGCAGTCGCAGAAGGAGCACCCAGGACGCGGCCAGTAGGAGAACGCCGGCAACGAGCAGTGCCGTCGCGATGCCTCGAGGGGCGACTCTCGGGGCGTAGGAAGCGAGGAGGATGCCACCAATGATCACGCAGCCCAGTGCGATCGTGCTCAGCCACCCGATCGGAGGGAATGGTCGATCGACGTCGTGGGTCTCCGGTGACGTCACGGCGCTCATCGCGAAGCCACCCTCGTCATGATGACCAGCGTCGCGATCTGCATGATCCCCGTGATGCCGGCGGTGTAAATGAAGCGTTTCATCAGTCGCCCAATGCGCTCACCGTTGGGAACGGGCTTGTTCATCTCGAACAGCACGGCGATGTTCGCCGGCTCCAGGATGCCCAGGGCGATCACCGCCATAATGCCCACGACGCAGAACGAAACGATCAGCCACGAATGATTGGGGCTCGTCGTCGAGAGATTCCCGAGCATGCGAGCCACCTGGAAGCCCGTCGCCAAGGTCATCATCACAACTGTCGGCATGATGATGACCATTTTGGGCATGAAGCGCGCCGAGAACTCCGCACGGGCGGGGATTGAAAGCCGCCCGAGAATGGGACCGATGACGAGGCCGACGAACAAGTCGATCGCTGTCCACAGTCCGCCTCCGACCACGTGACAGAAAATTAGCGCCCATCGCCAGTTGCCAATGACCGACGCCGCCACGAAGGCCACCGCCACCGCGACCACCGGAAGTCCCTTGAGAGGCACGACCTGAATCTTCGCTCGCTCGGTGGGCACTGCGACATTGGCGACCGATGTGGCTTCAGTGTCGCTGCTCACGTTTCCTCCTCGGCACGGATCCGAACGACCAGAATTTAGTCTTCACTGAGGGTGCGGTGCGCGAGTTTTTCATACGTGTGACCTCGGAGGGTGTCGAGATGCCTTATCGAGTCGCGAGGACGAAACGCACCGCCTGACTTCGCAGCCACCCGTTCGGGTGTCGGCATCATGTATAAATGCCTTTGCAACGATTGAAGGGGCGAACATGACGACGACGAATCCGTACCTCCTTGGTAATAACGCACCCGTCCTCACGGAAGAGACGATCACCAACCTCGAGGTGACCGGCTCGTTACCGTTGAGCCTCAAGGGTCGCTACCTCCGAAACGGACCGAATCCCCTGTTAGTTCCCGACGCCAGCACGTACCACTGGTTTACGGGCGACGGCATGGTTCACGGGATCCGGATAGAAGGCGGACGCGCCATGTGGTACCGAAACCGTTGGGTCCGATCTGAATCGGTCGCACGAGCGCTCGGTGAAGAGCCGCGTCCCGGACCAATCGTAGCCGGGATGGACTTCGCCTCGAATACGAACGTCATTGCTCACGCCGGCCGGACGTACGCCATCGTCGAGGGTGGCGCTCGTCCCTACGAGTTGAACTACGAACTCGAGACCGTCGGGCCCTCCGATTTCCAGGGCACGCTGCCCGTTGGCTACACGGCGCACCCGAAGCGTGACCCGCAAAGTGGCGAACTGCACGCAATCTCGTACTACTGGGGTTGGGGTAACCAGGTGCAGTACAGCGTCGTCGGGGTGGACGGACGGGTGAGAAAGGTCGTCGATATACCCGTGGGCGGGATGACGTCAATCCACGACATGTCCCTGACCCCGAGTTACGCGGTGATCTACGACCTGCCAGTTGTCTTCAGCGAAGAGGCGCTCATGGAAGGGGCCACCTTTCCCTACCGCTGGGCGGAGGACTATCGAAGCAGGGTGGGCCTCCTTCCTCTCGAGGGAGGAGCGGATGACGTGGTGTGGTGCGACGTCGAGCCTTGCTACGTCTTTCATCCGATGAACGCCTTTGACGACGATGGAGCGGTCGTCGTGGACCTCGTTCGCCATCCAAAGATGTTCGCTACACACCTCACCGGTCCCGACGAGGGTGCACCGACGTTGGAACGGTGGCGCGTCGACCCCGTGTTGGGGAAGGTCACGAGCGAACTCCTGGACGACCGCGCGCAGGAGTTTCCCCGAGTCGACGAGCGCGTGGTTGGTCGCCCGCATCGCTACGGCTACAGCGCCGGACTCGAGACGAGGGACGAGGACGATCCCGGTTTCACAATGGGTTCGACGCTTATTAAGCACGACATGGAGGCCGGGACGAGTGAGACGCGGCGCCTTCGTGGAGGAGCGGGCGAGGCGGTCTTCGTGCCCGATGGTGCGCACTCTGGAGAGGATGAAGGTTTCGTCCTGAGTTTGGTATTCGATCATGAACGCGGCGCGACGGACCTACTCGTCCTTGCCGCGCAGGACTTCACCGGCGATCCAGTGGCGGTCGTGCATCTCCCTGTCCGCGTCCCGTACGGGTTCCACGGCAACTGGGCTCAGGATGACGAGTAATGCGATGGCATTTACAAGTACGGCAGCGTTCCATTTGCGACACTTCGTGCGCTCGACCTCGGCGGGTCCACTGTTTCACACATGGATAGTTTCAACGCCCAAATTGATGAAGACAACGGTTACAAAAAACCGGCGGGCCCTGTCGTGGCGTTTGTTGGGGGACTGATCGGCCTTGTGGTGGGACTGACCATATTCTGGTATCTCGTCAGCCACCGCTCGATCGATTACTCGGCGTCGGCGGCCGGTGAGCACGCGACCACCTTCGCTCTCAAGGTCAAAGGCCTCGCGACCCCGACGGCCACGAACTACGTGTACCGGGTCATCGGTCCGCCGCATACCACCGCGACAATCACCTACGTGAATCAAGATGGCTCCTCGGGGGAGGTACAAGGCGTCACGCTGCCCTGGTCAATAGCGACGGTGACGTCTGACGGTCCGGGTCTCCCGGCCGGTTCCGGTCAGTCACCGTACGTTTCGGTACGCACCAACGCGAGCGCCGCGAACACGCAGATCACCTGTCAGGCGTTCGGCGATGGCAAACTCTTCGACCAAGAGACCTCCAACACGGGCGCGGGGATCGTTTCGTGCGGGTTCCCGTACTAGCGCGGCTGGCGCGGCATCGTTGTCAGTTTAGATTGACACAGCGGGGATGTCAGTCTAAACTGACGCGCATGAACATCGAAGAATTCAGTGCGAATGTGTCGTCGGATGACCCGGCCCTCGGAATTCGCGCGGCGCTGGCGTTACACCGCCTAGCCGAGAGGGTCGAAACGAGCCATGTCGCGTTCGCCCGCGAAAAGGGTTGGTCGTGGCAGCAGGTTGGCGACGCGTTGGGAGTCACCCGCCAATCCGCGCACACCAAACACAACAAGGAGTCTTCATGACAACCGAACACTTTGCACCAGAGACCCTTCACGTCTGGGCCATCTCTCTGCGCGCCGGTGAGGAGGCCCGTCGCCGAGGTGATCGCCGAACAAGCACCGAGCACGTCGTGCTTGCCTTGATGGAGGATCCGTCGATCGAAGCCGTGTTGGGCGTGAGCCTGCAGCAAGCTCGCCAGGCCCTTGCGGCGCTCGACAACGAAGCCTTGGGTTCGCTGGGTATGTCCGGTATCGATGTGCCCTCATTGCCGATGCGCACCGTGCCGAAGAGGCCGAAGTTGAGGGATATCGCGAAAAAAGATCGCCTCCGTATGACGCCCGCGGCAAAAAAGGTGCTGGTGGAATCGGTCAAGCCCAACCATCAGAAGCTCCAGGTCACGACCCCCCAAGTGTTGGCCCAGATTCTCACGCTCCAACCACCCGATCCCGCGGCGGTGCTACTCGGCGCTCTCGGTGTGAAAACGCTGGAGGTTCGCCGCCGATTGGATGCGGTCACGCCCGACAGCACGCTCCCCGGCAGCGAGTAGTAGCCGAATATCAACTCGAAGAGAATTGATCCGAATCGTTGACGGATGGCCCGAATCAATCAATCATGGTGAGTGTTCGGACAAATAGAAATGACAGTGGCGCAATTATGTGGGGAACACTGGGAGCAAGATTGGGCACGTGAAGCTGGATTTTTTCCTCTCAAGGGAAGTGCAATTGCCGCCGGAAAGTATGCGTTGGGGAATGCCAAGAACTAACGAGAGACGAGTAGAGATATCCCTCAAAAGATGTCAAATGCATTACCGTGAGTCCTACTCGGGTACGAGCTCCATGGTGTTTCCTTCAGGGTCAGAAACGCCGATCACCAGGCGATCGCCATTTCCTGAGCGGTTGACCACCGCACCACCTGCCGTAACGACAGCGACAGCGATCTGTTCAGGATCTCCAACCGCAAGTCGAATCTGATGGCGGTTTTGTTCGGCGACGACTCCAGCCAAGGAGTTGGGACACAACTGAAAAACAACGCCCGCGCATAGCCCCACATACACGGGTGATCCGGCGACTGCGACGAGACCGCACTGGAAGGCTTCGTTATAAAACGCAACCATTTCATCGATGTCGTCGACCGCCAGGGTGATTCGAACAATTTTCATTCGGGGATTTTATGTGACGAGCCTCTATATGAACAACTTGAGCCGTTACGGGGAGAGCATCGTCTCGAATTCGCGTCATTTCTCACACCGCGCGGCGGCGTACCATCCACACGCTCATCGAGATGAGTACTGCTGAGAGCACGACCAGCCAAAGGGCTTTCAAAGACAGCGGGGCAATTTCGAATACGTCACCATTTCATCTGAATTTGCGGACCACCTAATGTGCGCTCGGTCACCAGGTGCTTCAACGGGTGGGAGGCTCGGGGTGTTCACGGGCTCTCGTTGAGGTACCGAGAAGCCATTACTATTCGCGGATGACATTGGGCGACCTCGACAACGCGCTGAGATTGCGTCGATTGGGCCCTGGACTTTGGGCTTCGTACGCCGACCCGAACTACGAGTCCGCGAACGGGATGTTCGGCGGCTGGACCAGTGCGGTGGCGCTTCGAGCAGTCTGTGACGAGGCGGAGAGCAACGCTTCGCCATGTTCTCTCACGATTGACTTTGTCAGCAAGATCGAACCGGCAGTGAGGTGTCGGTCGAGACGCGCTGCGTCGGCGAAGGTCGATCCGTAAGTTTTTGGCAATCAGAACTCACGGTTGCCAACGCGACGATGGCGGTGGCAACCGTAGTGCTCACTAAGCGACGAGAGACTGACGGGCACCTTGGCATAACGATGCCTGAGGTTCCCGATCCCTCATCGCTCGAGTTGATCTTTCCAGCCCCGGCGGCGAGCGGTGCTCGAATGGGAGTTCGTCCCATCTTTGGATCCCCACAGCACCTCCAGGACAGCACGCACACGACTGGATGGGTGCGTGAAACGAGCGGGCGCACAATCGATCATCTCCAGCTGGCGTTTCTTGCTGATCACCGGGCGCCGCGGTCGTTTCTGTGGAGCGACGGCCCGCGGCCAAGTACAACGCTCACGCTGTCGGTGTACTTTCACGCCACTAACGATGAGTTGGCGTCGGTCGGCGATGACGAGGTCCTCAGCGAGGCTTTCGGGATCCGTGGTACGCAGTCAACTTCAGAAGAGCACCTTCGTCTCTGGAGCCGCAGCGGTGCATTGCTGGCGACGTCGGTACAGATGGATTGGTACCGATGACGTCGTCTTTGACGTCGACGCTCCGATCATTCAGGTAAGCGGGGCATCCGTTGCGGGGCCGTGACGCGATCAGCGTGACGGACGCACACGCGCCACCCGACGTTCTCGCGGCGAAAGATCATCGTGACCCGCAGGTCCATGGACACGAACTCGTTGGTGTCGGCGCGTTGAACTTGCGAATGTTCGATGGCCACGACGTAGCCGAGATCATCACTGGCCCAGCGGGCGATCTCTTCGATCACCGGTGGCTCACCGCCCACGAACATCGATGCAACTCGCGCGATTTCAGCCGCGACGAGTTCGAACCCGACAATTGGCGGCCCGAGGGGGTTCGCCAAGACGACATCGTCGCGGCGTGACCACAGCGCCGTGCTCGGACCCGCGTCACCCTTCGCCATCGAACCGAGATTCTTTCGAGCCGTCTCGACTGCCAGGTCGAACGTCAGTGGAGCGATCATTCGTCCCTCAATTCGTGACCGTCAAAATTCGCGTTGGTGGTCCACTGTAGTGACCTGACGGAGAAGGGCCGAAGGTGCCGCAGCAAGGATGCAGCATGAAAGGCAAAGGACCGAACGTTCGTCCAAATGGTCGTTGGCCAATGGTCCGAATGACTCTTGGTGGGGCTAGTAAGAATCGAACTTACGACCTCGTCATTATCAGTGACGCGCTCTAACCGACTGAGCTATAGCCCCGCAAGGCAACCAATCTAGCCGACGCCAGTGAAACGTCTAAGGGCGCGGTTGGTCCCAGATCTTCACCGCGATGGACTGACTGGCGGTAGCGAGCAGAGTTCCCTTTTGACTCCACATGAACGCCGTTCCTTGCGCGAAGCCGCCCGAGAGGGCGTGCATGTGGATCTCAGTGAGCACCCACTCGGTTGACTCCAACGAGGCGACGCGAACCGTGTTGTCGAGACTTCGTCCCATGATCGGGTAGCCGAGTGGTTGCGAGACGCCGCCGGCGACGTAGTCACCGAAAATGGCGAGCGTTGCGGCGGAGGGATCGAAGTGACCCGGTACCCGCGACCAGAGCGCAGAAACTGGCGAACCGGGTGGGCCATCGGGTTCGGTGAACGATCGCCCGATGGCGATACGCGCCTCGAGGTGGTTGAAAATCGACCGATTGAAATGTTCGGGCATGACGCGGGCCGGGCACTCTTCGGGCGCCGGTACGTCGGGCATGGTGACCCACGGCGTGGGGGAGCTGAGTTCACCAGTGCCGAAGGCGCCTGTCACGGTGAGGATCTCACGACCCTCGGCATAGGTCGTGGCGCGAGCCTGGGTCACCCGACCACCAACAACCGCCAGATCGGTTTTGACCGTGACGGAGGCGCCGAGCGGCGCGTAGGAGAGATACTGCGCCGTCGCCCAAATGGTGGGACGGCCCGAGGCTTCCTCCAAGGCCACGAGTCCCGACGCCAATCCGCATCCGCCGAAAAGAAAATTGCCCGGCGTGATGACTCGCTCAGTCACGTCGAAGCCCCACGTGTCCTCGCCGGTTCGCTCCATTGCGAGAAAGCTCTTTGCGTCCACGATGTGCGAGGTTAATCCAGTCGCTTTGGCCCAACTTCACGCGCCGGTTGAACAACTGAGGTGAGCGGGCAGACTTGACGGGTGATTGATCCGAGATTCGTGTACCTGGCGGCGGCGCTCTCAGTGGTGGGCGGCTTCAGTTACATCCGCAGCACCCTCGCCGGCAAAACTCGTCCGAATCGCGTGACGTGGTCGCTCTGGGGGGTGGAGGGCGTGCTCGCGTTCGCCGTAGAGATCCAACAACACGTCGGACTGGCCTCGATCATGACCTTGATGCTCGGACTCGTCCCGTGCGTGGTGGTCGTGGCATCGTTCCGCAATCCCCTCGGCGTCTGGCGGATCGGACTGTTCGATGGTGTCTGTGGCGCGATTGCGGTCGTGGGACTGATTTTCTGGGGTTTCATCAACGAACCGACCGTGGCGCTGGTCTCCTTCGTCGTCGCCGATCAAGTGGCGGCGCTACCCACGGTTCGAAAGTCGTGGCTCGCACCCGAATCCGAGTCACCACGGATCTTCTTTTTGGGCTTCATGAACTGCGCCATCACGCTGTGCACGTTGACGACACTCACCACGGCCGGCGTCC
>DATCFS010000101.1:0-4781 GCA_036509375.1 Acidimicrobiales bacterium | reverse complement strand
CTCGCGTGGCGTTGGTCGGCACTCTTGTTGTCTTGATTCTTTTTCTTAAACGCCACAGTTACCCCGTCGGATCACAGAGATAGATTTCTGGTGTGTAATCTATCCCGAATATCGTAAAAATAGATTCATACCAAGTCACTTCCTAACACCTAATTCGATACGCTTTGTTACTCTTTCCCGCCGTATTTGTTGAGCACACTTCTCTTACACGCGATTGCTGTCGCACATCAACGTGACGTCAACCCGAGAGCTTTGCCGACGGAAATGTCGACTCCGACTAATCTCCTCGATGTCAGTGATTCTCTGACTGAATTCGATTTTCCGATTGGTCGATGACCTATTCTCTCAAACCACTAACGCCTCATGTCACAAGGCCTTAACAACTTCGGGGTCCACGCGAGCCGCACTAAACATCACTTTACCGAAGAATCGTCACTATATTCATTGGAACATCCGCAGTTTTAATCTGAGAAGAAGCCTTATTTTCTTTGCAACCTTCATGAAGTGCACCAAAATTTCAGGCTGTGCGATAAATAGCATCGCCTAATTGTGCAACGTATGCCGCCAATGTTTCAGACGACATCGTATGTGAGGGTGACGCCAATGACCTTGTCGAGTGGGTTCACATTCCTCGAAACTTTGCTTTCCCAGTCTTCGATCCCGATGTCGGCCTTCGGGGTACGTCGAAGCAACCCCCGACGATGGAGAGCGATGGCCTGAGCATCATTGCCATCCATACGCTTCAATGATTCGGTAACGACTTCGTTCTCGCGCCAGTTGTGATCAGGTTCTCGTGCGCGTTGTGAATTCGATCTCGTGCGCGTTGTGAATTCGATCTCGCACCAGTTGTGAATTGGATCTCGTGCGCGTTGTGAATTCGATTTCGCACCATTTGTGAATTGGATCTCGTGCGCGTTGTGAATTCGATCTCGCGCCAGTTGCGATTAGAAATTCGCGGCCGACGCGAAAAGGGTCGCAGTTCTTACCGCTGGGTTCGATTCTGAAACCTGTTGTCTCAAGGGGGAAATTCTTCTGGCGAACGGTACGCTCCGTGACGTATCGTCATCGACAAGTCGATCGGAGAACGCCATGGATGTCGCTACCTTTGTCGCCTCGGTGTTTAACAACAAGCTTCCCTTCCGGGTAGAGGCGTACGACGGGAGTGTCGCCACGCCGACCATTGAGTCCTCGGCCAACGACATCACGCTCAAGATATTGAGCCGTGACGCGCTGACTCGAGTACTTACACGCCCCGGCGAACTCGGCGTCGCGCGAGCGTACGTGGCGGGCGATATCGACATTGACGGCGACCTTGACGCACTCTTCGAACTCGATCTGCCACCGGTGCGCCAAATCCTCAATGTCGACCACGTGCGATCACTTCTTTCGGTAGTTGGCGCCAACGCGTTGAAACCAATTGCGCCGCCCGCGATTGAGGCGCGCCAACGGGGCGCTCTCCACAGTCGCTCAAGGGACCGTCTGGCAATCTCGCATCACTACGACGTCTCCAACAAGTTTTACGAGATGGTGCTCGGTCCGTCCATGACGTACTCGTGCGCTGTCTTTCGCTCGCCCGACGACACGCTCGAAGAGGCGCAACGTCGCAAGGTCGACCTCGTCGCGCGCAAACTCGAACTGAAACCGGGTGACCGATTACTCGACGTCGGGTGCGGCTGGGGCGCGATGGCGATTCACGCCGCCCGTGAGTACGGTGCCTCCGTCGTCGGTGTCACGCTCTCTGAAGCGCAGCGCGCCTACGCAACTGAGCAGGTCCGTCTTCACGGTCTCGGCGACCTCGTCGACATCCGACTGCAGGACTATCGCGACGTCGACGACGGTCCCTTCGACGCCATTAGTTCCATTGGAATGTCCGAGCACGTTGGTCGAAGTGCCCTGGCGACCTACACGCAACATCTCTTCGATCTCTTGCGACCGGGTGGCCGATTTCTCAATCACGCGATCGCACGGCCGGTTTCCTTTAACCCCGACCCCGACCCGTCGAAGGTATCGGAGGCTTCGCGCCAAATTCAGTTCGCCCTCGGCATGCGCGGGCCGTCCAAAATCGGAAGTCCCTTTATGGAGCGCTACGTCTTCCCCGATGGCGAGTTGCACGAGGTAGGCACGATGGTCTCAATGTTCCAGGCGCACGGCTTCGAGGTCCGCCACGTCGAGAGCCTCCGCGAGCACTACGCCCTCACCCTTCGACACTGGATTGCGAACCTCATGAAACGGTGGGACGAAGCCGTGGAGGACGTCGGCGAGCAGCGCGCCCGGGTCTGGCGGCTGTACATGTCGGGGTCGGCCGTCGGATTCGAGCGTCACCACTTGGAGATCCACCAGGTTTTGTGCGTCAAGACGCAGGAGCGACAAAGCGGAGTGGCGCTACGCCCCGACTTCGAACCCATGTTCTAGCGAGGTGGTACCGCAATCGTCGCTCAATCACCGAGGGCACCGCGACGCGCAAATCTCGTTGAACGTCCCACACCGAAGGACCGGCGTCCGGAGGTCGGCCAATCGCCGAGCACGCCGTCAGATCAATCGAAGTTATTCTTCCGGCCCTCACGGACGTAGTCGACGGTCGACTTGATGTGTTCCTCGCCGTGAATCGATTTTTGCTTCGAGACGTGAGCAAACATCTGAATTCCGAACCCGCCGTCCAGGTCGTCAGTAATCCGCTTCTTCCACGGTCGCCGGACGATCTGGGTCGTCAGTCGCCTCGTCACGCGGGGTTGGGACATTATGTGGTCAGCAATCTGGTAGCCCCGTTCAATCAGTTTCTCCCTTGGGACCACTTCGTTCACGAGGCCGTAGTCGAGCGCCTTTTGGGCGTCGATCGCTTCGCCCGTCAAGAGTGCGTAGGCCGCGCGCTTGGTTCCGAGTAGTTCTTGAAAGGCGTTGTGGATTCCGTCAGCCGGCACTGAGCCGATGTCGTAGTGGAGGTCGAAGAAGACGGCGTCGTCGCTGGAGAGGGTGATGTCGCACATCAGGACGATCTCCGAGTGAAATCCCGGGCCGTTGAACAGGCCAATCGTGGGAATCTCCAAGTCGTTGATGAGCGCACTGACGTTGATCCGACCGTCCTTGTAGGCGTACTCGTAGGCCCAGTACGGCATGTCGGCCTCTTCGAGCTCGAAACCCTTGGGGTCCGAGGCCATCATGAACTCGTCGCCGGACCCCGTGAGGATCAACAACTCATTGAGAGGGTCGGCGCCCACGACCTTCAGCATCTGGCCCAAAGCGCGGTGATTTTGGACGCTCAGTTGGATCGGGCCGTTCTGGGTGTGGGCCTGAGCCAGCAGGACGCCGTCATCGCGCCGCTCTAATTTGAAGAAATCCTTGAAAACCTCCTTGTACTCCTCAAATTTGGGAGTCGGAATGAACTCTTGCAGTGCCATCTACTGTTTCCTTTCAATCAACGGGGTTGGTCGTGGAGTGGCCGCTCGCCCTTCATCACGGACGAAGTTCGGTTTCCGGGCGGCGGCTGATCATTCTGGCTGCGCGTCAAGATTGGCCGAGGCTGCCTGAAGGGCGAACAGCGAGAGGAAGTCCTCGTCGCGGTGGCCGTAGGCAATCGAGGTTTGGAGGATTTGCAAGAAGCCCGCGGCGAGCGGCATTGGCACCTCGGCACTTCTGGCCGCAGCCAAACCAATGTCGAAGTCCTTGCGGAGTAATTCGGTCGTGAAGGTGGGCGTCCAGTCGAGTGCCAATAGGTCCGGCGTCCTCTTCTTGACCCATTCGGACGTCACCACGGTGCTATTGAGAAATTCGAGGAACGCCCGGCGCGACACCCCGCACTTCTCCGCGAGCGTGGTCACCTCGACCAGTGATTGGACCAAGAGCCCTAGGTAGAGGTTGTGACAGATCTTCACGAGGAGCGATACTTCGCCCTCGCCAACCCAGACCGAGCGCTTGGCGATTGTGTCGAGAAGTGGCCTCACCAGTTCGTACGTGGGGCGCGGTCCCGACGCCACTAACGTCGATCCCCCTTCGGCGACCACGTGGGGATTCCCACTGATGGGCGAGGCGAGAAACTGCACGCCGCGCTCGTTCGCGGCCTCGCGCACTTGTTGGGACGTTGAGACGTCCACCGTTGAGCACGAGACAATGGCCGTGGGCAGGATCCTCGCACCGAGGAGTCCCTCCGTTCCGTTCATCACGTCGACCAGGTCGTTCGGGGTTGCGACCATAACGAAGACGACGTCGCACGCGCCCAGATCGGCAACCGCGTCCGCGACGCGGGCTCCCTCTGCGGCGAGACCCTCAGTCTTTGATCGGGTCCGATTCCACACCGTCACGTCGTGGCCCGCATGAATCAGGCGCGTGGCCATCGCCGCGCCCATTCGTCCGGTTCCGAGCCAACCGATTTTGTGTGGCGAGGGGTTCGTTGAGCCGGTGTTCAAATCTGTCATATGCACTCCTTGATTGCTAAACCGGTGAGTACTCGCCCACCGCGGCGACGTGCACCGGCACGAGAGGGATCGGTGTGGACCGACCAAGTGCCTCCCACGCACCGTCCACGATGTCCTGGGTCGTGAGACCGTACTTTCGAAGGAGTGAGGTGGCGTCGCGGGCCCCTTCCGCAAAGGTGTCGCGAAGTCCGACTCGACGAAGTCGACGGCCGAGTCCCGCTTCAGCGAGTACCTCCGCGATGGCCGATCCGAGACCTCCCACGATGGTGTGATTTTCCGCCGAGACGACTGCCTTCGACGCCGTCGCCACCTGCACGATGGTCGATCCATCAAGTGGCTTGATCACGGGCACGTTGACGACGCTGGCGCTGA
>DATCFS010000100.1:0-6457 GCA_036509375.1 Acidimicrobiales bacterium | reverse complement strand
CCGAGAAGTGGTTTCCCGACACGCCACCCTTCGCGATGACGGCAATGGCCAAGATTATGAAGGGAATAATGGACAGCGCCACGACCGCGAGCTGGGCGCGCACCGAGAACGTGATGCCGAGCACGTTCACGATCGTCACGATGATGATCAGCGCAATACCGAAGACCCACCAACCGACGTTCTGGTGGAACTCCGTCTGCCAGAACCCCGTCGCGGTAAAGCCGAAGGCCATGGGCAGTCCGCCCACGAGAAAGGCGTACGCGAGGAAGTAGGCCGCCGCACCAAAGATCGCCGTTCGTTTGCCGAGCGTGTGCGCGAGGAACTCGTACACCGCGCCGGCGCCGCTGTAGCGCTTCGCGAACTCACTGATCACGTATCCAAGACCGAGAATGCCGACCATCGTGATCAGTACGACGAACGGACCGACGCCACCGGCCAAGCCAGCCAACGCACCTCCGATGACCGCCGCCGAGAATATTGGCCCGACCGCCATGGACTGTGCCACGCAGTCGGTCGTCGTGAGTGTCCCCGATCCTTGACCTAGAAGAACGCCGCCATCATTTTCCATCAAGTCCCCCATTAATTGAACTGCCGGTTTGTTGAGTGCCAACCGTAAGGACTCAAACGACTAAAGTCAAGCACCTTTCGCCGAAGCGAGAAACTCAACCACCCGACGACAGACGTCCGGAACGTCCGACAGCTCGTCGGTGAACATCGAGGGCTTGAAGCAGATCGTCGAATAGCCGAGATCCAACTGTTCGCGAACGCCCTCCAGGGCGTCGTCGAGCGACGCGACCTGTTGCGCAGTGGCGAACGAACCGCGGATGCCGCCCACCATCTCGATCTCGTCCCGAGATCGATTGACATTGGTCAAGGCCGCGTCGAGGCGCGCCAACTCGTCCGATGTCGGACGACCCAGTGGGTTGAAGCCCGAGCCGTAGTTGGCGAGTCGCCGCGCGACCGCGTCGTGCACCGTGGAACCGCCAAACCACAACGTCGGCCCACCCGAACGAAAGGCCTTTGGTTCAACCCACACGTCATGAAAGTCGTAGAAGCGGCCGTGGAAGCTCGCTGGCGACGTCGTCCACACTCGTCGCCAGACGTCGAGCTGTTCGTCCAAGATTGCGCCGCGCGTCGAGAAGTCGACGGCGAGGGCGGCGTACTCGTCGCGGTGCCAACTCACCGTTGGCAGCACCACCAGTCGGCCGTCACTGAGCAGATCGAGCGTGCCCAGATCCTTCGCGGTGACCAGCGGGTGGCGGAGGGGCGAAATGATGGCCCCGATGACGAGTCGAAGCGTGGTGGTTCGAGCGGCGATGGCCGACAAGAGGACGTAGGGACTGGGCCACCACGTCGCCGGGTCCTGGTTGCCGGGCATTGCGTAGTCGCGCAGATTGAGTGGCTCGCCCAGTTCGTTGGACGTTGGCCCCAAGACCACGTGGTCGCTCACCATGACGCCGTTCACACCCACCGCTTCCGCCGCCACCGCGAGTTCCACGAGGTCGTGCAACGTGGGACGGGGACGCAGCGTCCAGTTCTCAGTGAGGACCAGGAGTGCCCGGGCGGCGGCCACGTTACTGCTTGCGAGCCAAGTAGTCACCGCTGCGCTCGACCAACCAACGAAAGGTCGGGTCGGGCTTTTCGAGTAGTTCGGGGTGCCACTGGACGGCCAACACGTCGTGACCGGGAAGTTCGACCGCCTCGATGACCCCGTCGGGAGCCGTCGCCGACACGACGAGATCGTTGCCCAGGACCGCCAGTGTCTGATGGTGCAACGAGTTCACGCCGACCTTGGCGGGATAGAGCGATGAGAGGAGCGATCCCTCGACGACGTGCACTTCGTGGGTCCGTTCACGGCCGTCGGTGTCCCATTGGGGGTGACCGGATCCCTCGTCGAGCTCGACGTGTTGATTGAGCGTGCCCCCAAAGTAGACGTTGGCGAGTTGCGCACCACGACAGATGGCGAGCACCGGCATCTCCAGGCGGCGCGCTTCGCGAAAGAGGGCCAGCTCCCATTCGTCGCGGTCCGGTTCGATCGCTCCGAGATTCTCGTCGGCGTGGTGCCCGTACCGATCGGGCTCGACGTCGGCGCCACCACTGAGAATGAGGCCGTCGATACGTGCGAGCGTGCCCGTGACGTCGCCGTCACGGGTCAGTTCGACGGGCAACCCCCCGGCCGCCGCGACCGACGCCGGATAATCCGAGAAGTGCATGTCGAACTTCAGTTCGTACATGGCCTTGGGGACGTTGTTCGCGAGCGCGCTCGCCGGCCAGCGTCGCCCCGACATTCCAATCAGCGGTTTGGACATCTCCCCATAGTACGAACCAACGGGCCTCGCGCGCACCTTTTCGTTTGGCTACGAACGAGTACTCTGGGCTCAACAGGGGGGTTCCGCGTTGCCTAACGCCACCAACGTCGACATCACATCGCACGATACGTACGTCGAAGGCGTACCGCACGAGGTGTTTGCGCAGATGCGCGCCGACTCGCCCATCGCCTGGACCGAGGAGGCCGACGGTGGTCGGGGCTTTTGGAGCATCACGAAGTACGAGGACGTACTCTTCGCCAGTCGCCACACCGAACTCTTCTCGAGCCGTCTCGGAATCCGGATGGAGGACATGAGCGAGGAGGAGACCGAGGCCCGACGCACCATGATGGAGATGGACTCTCCCGAGCACACCCGGCTTCGCCGAATCGTCGCTCGACCGTTCACTCCGAGGGCCGTCGCCGACTACGAGGGGGCCGTCCGGGAATTGGCTCGAGAAGTCCTCGCCAATCTGAAGGGCCGTGAAGAGTTTGACTTCGTGAAGGACGTCGCGCGCGAACTGCCGATGAAGATGCTCGGGCGCTTGCTCGGACTACCGAACGAGGACCTCGACTGGTTGGTCAGTCGAGGCGACGCGCTGATTGGCAACTCCGACCCCGACTTCACGGACTACGTCGTCGACCAAACCGATACGAGCGACTACCGACTCCTCCCCTTTCGTAGTCCCGTCGCGATCGAACTCTTCGAATACGCCCAACAGGCGCTCGAGGAGCGCCGCGAAACCCCGACGAACGACGTGTTGACGGCGCTACTCGCCCCCACGAAGGACGGCGACACATTGGACGACCCCACGTTGAAGAACTTCTTCACCTTGATGGTGGCGGCCGGCAACGACACGACGCGCTACACGATGACGGCCGGTACGCAGGTCTTCATCGAGCACCCCGAGATCTTCTCGTCAATTCCCGATATGGACGACGGCCAGATGAAACTGCTCGTTGACGAGGTCCTTCGGTGGGCCAGTACGACCATGCACTTTCGCCGCACGGTCGTCGAGGACACGGAACTGCGCGGCCAGAAGTTGAAGAAGGGCGACAAGATCGTCATCTGGTACATCTCGGCCAACTTTGACGAGGCGCAGTTCAGCGATCCCACGACCTTCGTTCCCGACCGCACGCCGAACGACCACGTTGCCTTCGGACTCCATAGCGCCCACCTCTGTCTGGGGGCGCATCTCGCGCGACTCGAACTGCGCGTCATGTTCGAAGAGATGGCCAAGGCCTGGTCGAGCATTGAAGCGGCCGGCCCCAGCGAACGGTTCCGTTCGAATTTCATCAGCGGGACGAAGAAGCTCCCCGTGAAAGTGACGTGGCGCTAGCCGTTACAAGAACGGGAGGTACTCACGGATCTCCCAGTCGGTCGTGGCACCCGTGAACCGGTCCCACTCCGCTCGCTTTACCGACAGGTGTTGAGCAACGAGTTGTGCACCGACGGCGTTGACGAGTTCCTGATCGGCCTCGAGGGCGTCGAGCGCGTCACTGAGTGTTGGCGGCACTCCCACCGTTGCGTCAATCGTGTCCATCCCGTTGCCGGTCTCCGCCGGCCCGAGAGGAAGTTTGTTGATAACGCCGAGTCGTGCGGCCTGCAAGACCGCCGCCATTGACGTGTGGACAACCGCGGCGCCGTCGGAGAGTCGGTGCTCAAGACGGGACCCTTCGCCGCGCTCGGGCGGAATGCGCACCGTGGCCCCTCGGTGGTCGTAACCCCAGTTCGCCCAGTAACCCGATAACGACGCTGGTCGCAGACGCTTATAGGCGTTGACGTTGGGAGCGCAGAGTCCCGCCAGCGACTGGTGGTGCGCGAGCATGCCCGCAATGGCGTGCTTGGCTAGTTTCGATACGCCGTCCTTCTCCTTCGCATCGAAGATTGCATTCTCGTCGGCGTCGTTGCGTAGCGAGATGTTGAAATGCAGGCCCGAACCGCCGCGGTCCGAGAGTGGCTTGCCCATGAAGGTGAGCAGGAGTCCCAGACGGTGGGCGACTTCGCGCGCCAAGACCTTGAAGAGGAAGCCGTCGTCGGCGGCGGTCAATGCGTCCCGGTAGCGCAGCGTGAATTCGAACTGTGGCGTGTCGTATTCGGAGTTGACCGATTCGAGAGGAATCTCCGCCTCGTCGCAGGCCTTCCAGATGGCGTCGAGGAGTCCGTGGGGGTCAACGCTCGGTCCGGTGCCGTACACGTAGGCGCCGGGCGTGTCGATCGGTCGCCATCCGCCTTCGCCGTCCGATTCGAAGATGTAGGCCTCGAACTCCATGCCGACGTACGGGCTGTACCCCAGTTCCTTCCAGTCGGCAATGGCGCGATGTAGGGCGTTGCGCGGTGCGACGTCGACCGGACGGCCGAGTCGCATGAGATCGGCGACGACGACGCGGGTGCCCGGTTCCCAACCGGGCCGGATGTCGCTCGCGGGATAACAGGCGTCGAGGTCGGGTAGTCCTTCGTTCCAGTTCGAACCGGGCGTTTCGGGCGTCATGCCGCGGTCGTAGCCGAGGGCCCAGAGTCCAGTGCAGTGACGAACGCCATGATCGGCGAGGTCGGCCGGCACGTACTTGCCCCGAGCGAGCCCGAGATGATCGGGCCACAGCACTCGAAGACGGTTGTACTCACTCGACATCTTGCCCCCTTGGGATACGTTCGGAAAAGTAGCACTTGGAGTGGAGCCACCTACTAGGCAACTTACTATCCTCTATTACAACGTTTAGATACAAACGACTCTGGGAGTGGCGTGGAATATCGAAGAATTCTCCTCGACGGGTACGCCACCGACGTCGTCCTTGATGGCGACACGTTGGTTTCCCGCGACGGGCGACGCGTTGAGGCGCAGACCGCCACGCACCTCGCACCGGTCTCACCCACCAAGATTCTTTGCTGTCACCTCAACCACATCTCGCGGGTGCGCGAATTCGGCGTCGACCTTCCGCCGGCCCCGACGTACTTCCATAAGCCAATTTCAGCACTCAACAGCCACGGCGGCGCCGTCGTACGACCTGCCCACTGCCACTACTTGAATTACGAGGGTGAGATCGCCATCGTGATCGGTCGCACGGCGCGCAGCATCACCGTCGCCGACGCTCCCCACTACATCGCCGGTTACTCCATCGCCAACGACTTCGGACTGCATGACTTTCGCGACACCGACGCCGGGTCGATGTTGCGCGTGAAGGGTGCCGACACGCTCTGTCCGGTCGGACCGGGACTCGTTACCGGCTGGGACTTCGCCCACAAGCAGATGCGGACCACTGTCAACGGAGTCGTGCGCCAGGACGGCTCCACCGACGAGATGGCGTGGGATATGCACTACCTCGTCGCCGACCTCGCTCGGCTCATCACCCTGGTACCGGGCGACATCATTCTTTCGGGCACCCCCGCAATATCTCGTCCCGTCGAACCGGGCGATGTCGTCACCGTCGAGATCGAAGGACTCGGGGCGCTCACCAACCACATCGTCGAGGGTCCGACACCCGTCAGCGACGAAGTGGGTGCGCAACCGACGGCGACCGAAGAGGTACTTTCGACGGCGCTCGGCGCCGAGTGGGAGTTTCGCGGCGAGCGTCGACCGAGAGCCACGTCGCGTGACGAATTGCCATTTCCCAAGATCCGTCCGAAGTTCCAGTCATGAGTACTTCTCGCGTGGACGTTGACGGCGTCAGCGTCTCGCCCGATCACTACATCAACGGAGCGCGCGTCGCGTCGGCCACGACGTTCGAGGACCGTTCACCTCTCGACTGGACTTGGAAACTCGCCGACGTAGCTCGAGGGGGTGCTTTCGAAGCCGACCTCGCCGTCTCGGCCGCAGTCACCGCCTTCCCCGCGTGGGCGGCCCTCGCCACGAAGGAGCGCGGAACCTACCTCGACCGATTGGCCGACCTGATTGACCGCGACGTGGAGGCGATTGCCCACGTTGAATGTCTGGACATGGCGATGCTCGAAGAGAGCCTTCGACTTCGGGTCATTGGCCGCGGTGCGCGTAACTTTCGTGCCTACGCCGAACTTGCGCGACAGTACAATCCGCGGCGGTGGTCGTCCAACGGCACCGACAACACGGTCCTTCGTATGCCGGCCGGACCGACCGTCGTCATCACGCCCTGGAACGCGCCGTTCATGTTGTCCACGTGGAAGTGCGCCCCGGCACT
>DATCFS010000099.1:0-3718 GCA_036509375.1 Acidimicrobiales bacterium | reverse complement strand
TGCTGTCGCCATCCGTCGATGGCGCTCTCGAATCCAATGAGCTCAAGTCCGGCGTTGCTGCCGGTCGATCCACCCGGTTCAACGGTCCACGTGTGGCCGCCGTCCGTGGTGTGTTCCAACACCGTGTTCACGCCTCCACCGTTTCGCGCCTCGACCCAGCCGACAGTCGGCGAGACGAAGGCGGCATCAACCCACGCGTAGAGGCACACGCCGTCGACCTTGCCCGGTTCGGGCGGTGTCGCATTCGTCCAACCGGTCGAGTCCGTGCTCGTGAATACGCCAGCGCAACCGGTCGCCGAATTGTAGGCAGTGACGACTTCAACGCCGTTGCCCGCGTACAACTCGTAGGGCACGCCGTGCGACGCCGCGCCCGAGACCGTGGCCGGCCCAAGACCAACAACTATTGAGAGGGTCAGTAGTGAGAGTGCGCCCACGCGGGCCAAGACTGTTCGAGCAAGCATTTCAATTCTCCGGTCGCGGAATCGTTCGGACGTTCGTCAATGAGTTCATGACGCCACTACGACGCTGCGTCCACGACCAACGTTCATTTTTCCGACGTTGTGCGAAGTTCAGCACACCCCACGGACTCTCGCCATTCACTCTCGTCACGAAACGTTGCGGTTTCCACAAGGCGTGAGCGTCCTTGCTACGTCACGACGCGAATGTGACACCGCGGTCCCCCGTGTCGAGTCCGGTGTCAACCGACGGATGAGTGAATTCTTGTCAGCAGACACCGGTTGATCAGGACTCTAGGCTTGGTGTGTGCTAGCCAACACGCTTCCTCTCGCGTGGAGGATCGTGATTATTTTTCTTGCGGGCGTCGCCGCGGGAATATCAAACGGCATCGCTGGCGGCGGGACGTTCATCAGTTTCCCGGCCCTGCTTTCGTTGGGCTATCCGTCCTTACAAGCCAACATGTCGTCGTCGGTCGGCATCGTGCCGAGCACCCTCGGAGGAATTCGGGGCTTCCGGCACGAACTGTCGATTCACCAACGGCTCTTTCGCGAACTGGTGCCAACCTGCGTCGCGGGTTCACTTGTCGGTACCGGTTTCCTGCTCTTCAGTTCAGCGTCAACTTTCCGCACCGTCGTTCCCTGGCTTATCGGCACCGCCACGCTGCTCTTCGCCGCCGCGCCGCGCCTCACGAAGGCGTTCGCCCGGATCGAGCGACGAGAGAGCGGGAGTGGCGAGCGTCGGGTCCCGTTGTTCATCGGCATCTTCGTCGCGTCAGTCTACGGCGGCTATTTCGGTGCCGGCCTCGGCATCGTCCTTCTGGCGGTCATGGCACTCTCGCTCCCGTACGAACTGAACGTCCTCCAGGGGCTCCGTCAGGCCTTCGGACTCCTGATAAATGGTGTGGCGGCAGTTGTCTTCATCGTGAGGGGACACCTCGCACTCGTCGCCGTGATCTGGCTCTTAGTGGGATCGTTGATCGGTGGGTGGCTCGGTACGGTCCTCATTCGTCGCGTATCGCCGAAGGTGGTGCGGGTGCTCGTCATCGCGATCGGTGCCGCCACGACGATTCGACTGGCCGTCGGATCGTAAAGCGAGTTACGAGATGGCGCCAGACGAGATTGGCGGAGCGCTCTTGGCGCTCCGGTGGAAACTGATTTCTGCGACGGTGACGACGAAGGCCAAGATCAGCATCGGTACGAGCGGCGCAACCCGTGGCGCGTGGAGGGCGACGTACGCGCCGAGGCCGGCGCCCACAATCAACGCCAACAAAATGAGCGCACTTCGACCTTGAATGGGATCACGTCGCTTGGTGAGGCTCGCAATGAGTTGCGTGAGCGTGCCGGTCAAGTACGTCGTCGAGAGACCACTGATTCCGAAGCGAAGGACGGCGGCGCTTTGGATTCCGAGCGCCGCGGCATTGAGTCCGAGCATCGCGTAGGTCGCGGAGTTCGTGGGCACCCCACCGACGAACTCCCACCAGACCGCGAACACACCGAGAACGGCGAGTTCGAATCCGAGTGCGATGACGATCGGACGTGGCCACAGATGTTCATTTTCGCCGGCGTGTCCGGCTATTCGAGCACCGACGAGACTGCCAATGACGTAACCAATGAAGGCGACACCCGTGTGAATCGCAACGGATGCGTCGTGCTTCGCAGCTGAAATTCCGAGGAACACCATATTCCCCGTCATGACGCTGGTGAAGACGCCGCCGAGTCGGGTGAGGCCAATGGCGTCAACGGAGCCCGTCACCAAAGTGAGCATGATGACGAGGCCGTCACGACGACGGGTTGGCGACCAATAACCGTGCGAACGCACCGACGTGAGGTCACTCGTCACGGGACCAACTGACTGCACCGGAGAGTGGTGGCGAGAGTGCCGTCATCGCGTTGGTGCCGCTCCACCGAGAAACGACTCGACAAAGAGGGGATTCTCCTCCAGGTCCTTCGGTTCTCCCGAGAGCACGATTCGACCTCCGCCGAGAACGTACGTCCAGTTAGAGATTCGAAGCGCGGCCTTCGCTCGCTGCTCAACCAGTAGCACCGTTGATCCGGCGTCCGCGAAACCGCGGATGTACTCCTCGAGCAGTTGCGTCGCCACCAGTGGCGCCAAGTTGGCCGTTGGCTCATCGAGCACCAGCACGGACGGTGAGAGCATGAGTACTCGACCCATTGCGAGCATCTTGCGCTCGCCCCCGGACAGTTTGCCCGCCTTGCGCGTCATCATTCCCTTCAGTCTCGGGAACGACTCGAGGACGGCCTCGATACTCGCCTCCACGTCGCGACGGGGAAGGAGGTAGCCCCCAATTTCGAGATTCTCTCGAACCGACAGCGGCGGGAACACGTCGTCAATCTGAGGGACGTAACCAATGCCCAATTTGGCAATCTCCTCGGGCGCCGTGTTGGTCACCGTGGTCTCGTCGATCTTCACTTGACCTTCCAGCACTTTGACGACGCCGACCAACGATTTCAAGAGCGTCGACTTGCCCGAGCCGTTCGGACCGACGATGGACGCAACTTTGCCCGGCAACGCCTCGATGTCGATGCCGCTGACGATGGCGCGACCGTCGTAACCGGCACTCAGTCCCGTGGCCACGAGACGTTTCCCTGCTTGGGACAGTTCAGCCGACAAGATACGCCTCCACTACTTCGGGCCTCTTTCGAAGCTCGGCCATCGTCCCCGTGGCGAGGACCATTCCCTCCGCCAGCACGATCACGGGATCACAGAAGGCGTCCATGATGGAAAGCTCGTGCTCAACCATCAAGATCGTCATGCCGCTCTCGCACATCTTGGTCAGCTGGTCACCAATCTTGTGAGCGAGGTTCGGGTGGACGCCGGCCATTGGTTCGTCGAGAAGTAGGACCTTGGGCTCAGCGAGGAGTGCGCGCATGATCTCCACCAAACGTCGCTGCCCACCGGAGAGTCCGCCCGCGTACGTATCGGCGTACTGCGAGAGACCGAATCCTTCGAGGACTTCCTCAGCCCGCTCAATGTTCGCCTTGTCTTCGCTTCCCCAGAACCGCTTACCCCGAAGCGAACCGGTAAAGGAGTCGCCGGACTGCTTCGGGATCGCACTGACGAGATTCTCCAATACCGTCAACTTCTTGAACTCGCTGGCTAATTGGAATGTGCGGACGAGTCCGGCCTGAGCACGTTTAAAGGATGGCATCGAGGTGATGTCCTCGCCGTCGTAGAAGATCGTCCCCGAGGACCCTCGCAGGGTGCCCGCGAGCATGGCCAACGTCGTTGACTTACCAGCTCC
>DATCFS010000098.1:0-7365 GCA_036509375.1 Acidimicrobiales bacterium | reverse complement strand
TGAGATCGGCTCGGCCATCCTGCCCATCTATTCGCGTACGCCCTCTCTCATTGCGATGACCGCCGCGGGCATTGACGCCCTCTCGGACGGGCGCTTCCACCTTGGTTTGGGCGCCTCGGGTCCTCAGGTCATCGAAGGGTTCCACGGCGTTCCCTACACCAACCCGCTGGGGCGAACTCGCGAGATCATTGAGATATGCCGCGACCTCTGGAAGCGTGAGGCGCCCCTCGTCCACCAGGGCAAGAACTACACCCTTCCGCTCCCGAGCGATCGGGGCACCGGACTTGGCAAACCGCTCAAGTTGCTGACGCACCCACTGCGCAGTTCCATTCCCATTTGGGTGGCGTCGCTCGGCGAGAAGAACGTCGCGATGACCGCCGAGGTCGCCGACGGATGGATTCCCGTCTTCTTCATCCCCGAGCGCGCGAAGGACGTGTGGGGAGCGTCGCTCGCGGCCGGTGCGGCCAAACGCCATCCTTCGCTCGGCGAACTCATGATCTCGGCCGGGGGACTGCTGGCCATCGGTGATGGCGACGACGTGACCGCCATGCGAGAGTTCGCACGTCCGATGACCGCACTGTACGTCGGTGGTATGGGCGCGAAGGGAAAGAATTTCTACAACGAACTGGCGGTGCGCTACGGATTCGAGAAAGAGGCGGCCTTGATTCAGGACCTCTACTTGAGTGGCAAGAAGAAAGAGGCCGAGGCCGCAATCCCCGAGGAGTTCTTAGAGCTCACGACGCTCTGTGGTCCGAAGCGCTACGTCGAGGAGCGACTGGCCGCCTTCAAAGAGGCGGGCGTCACGCACCTTCAGATCATCGCGATTCCGACGGGCGAACAGACGAGGGCCTCGTTGGTCGAGGCCGTGAAGGAAATGGTCTAGAACTCGGACTCGGTGGTGCGCGTGGCGTCGCGACCACCCGACGCGAGCCACGCGTCGTACATGACGGCGTAGGCGCCGCCCAGGGCGAGAAGTTCGTCGGGCGTGCCCATCTCGACGATGCCGCCATCGTCGATGACGACGATGCGGTCGGCCCGTTGGGCCGTCGTGAGACGGTGAGCGATCAAAATTGCCGAGCGACCCTCCAAGAGTCGATCGAGGGCTCGCTCAATGACGATTTCGCTTTGCAGGTCGAGTGAGGATGTTGCTTCATCGAGGATCAGCACGCGGGGCCTCGCGAGGAATGCCCGCGCGAGGGCGAGCTGTTGGCGTTCACCGGCCGACAGCGTCTGTCCACGTTCGTGCACCGGTGTGTCGATTCCCTGGGGGAGACGATCGACCAGATCGCGCAGACCGACGACGTCAACGGCGGTATCAATGTCATCATCCGTCGCGTGGGGAGCGCCGAAACTCAAGTTGGTCCGGATTGATCCCGCGAAGAGGAACGGCTCTTGGGGTACAACCCCTAGCTGGGAGCGCAGGGACCGCAGCGTGACGGTCTTCACGTCGATGCCGTCGAGCAGCACCCGACCGGACGTGGGGTCGTAGAAGCGGTTGGCGAGTTTCGCCATGGTCGATTTGCCGGCGCCGGTCGGACCAACGAACGCGACGGATTCGCCCGGCATGATCTCCAGGTTGACGTCGTGCAGGACCGGCTCGCCACGCACGTACCCGAAGTCGACGTGCTCGAACGTGATGCGACCCTCAATGATTGGTAGATCGCGCGCGCCGGGCAGTTCGTCGACACTGGGCGCCGTCTCAAGTAGTTCGCGCAGTCGGATGATTGACGAACGGCCCTGCTGCAGCGTGGTGTACTGCTGGACGAGGAGTTGTATCGGCGCGAAGAACCGGTTGAGGTAGAGGAAGAAGACGATGAGTTGAGGGACATTCAGTTGACGATTCAGCACCATTTGACCGCCGATGCCGAGCAGCATGGCTTGACCGAGGATTCCAATCATCAGCGTGGAGGGACCGTAGATCGCGTTGACTCGACCGGTGTAGGCGTTGGCGTCGCGGTAGGCGCCCACGACGTGGCGATGGTTTCGAATGTTGCGTCGCTGTCGGTTGTTGGCCGTCACGACGCGAATACCGTAGAGCGACTCCGAGAGGTCGGCCAAGACGGTCGCGATCCGGTCGCGTGCGAGAAGGTAGCCCTTCTCCGACGCGTGGTGGTACCAGATCGAAAAGACGACGAGGATCGGCACGACGAGCAACACCGTCCACGCGGCGAGGGCGACGTTCGTGAGGAACAAAATGACGGTGATCACAACCATCGTGAGGCCCTGCAGCGCGAATTGGCTGATGCCGTCCTGGATCAACTGCTGGAGGTTCTCGATGTCACTCGTCATTCGACTCATCAGGACGCCGGCCTTCTCCTCGGTGAAGAAGTCGAGGCTCAGACGCTGGAACTGAGTGAAGACGCGAATGCGCAAGTCGTGCATCACCCGAGAGGAAAGTTTTCCCGTGACGTTCACTTGCTCGCGCTGGAAGTAGACGCTGACGAACGCGAGTACGAGATACAGCACGGCACACACCACAATTACGCTCAGACTCTTATGGCGCTCCATTCCGTGACTGATTGCGTACTCCGTCAACAACGGTCCGGCCTGCAGAGTGAGGCTGATGATGATCACGAGGGCCGATCCCGCGACGACCCATTTGGGGTAGGCACTCAACAACTGGGGAAGGGTGAGGCGTTCGCGCTCCTTCTTGGTTGGGAGTTGGGTGAAAGGGAGTTTCGACTTCTCACGTGCCTGCTCGCTGGCGTAGAGCTTCGTCGCCTCCTCCATTAACTCTTCGGGAATCCCACCGAAGGGGAGTCCGGCCTGCCCACTCGATGATGAAGCACTTGGTCCGAACATCGCACCGCCGCCGCCCCACGCCATCAGGACTCATGCCCCGACGTGGTTTGAGCGAGTATTTCCGAATACAGCGGTTCGTTCCTGAGCAACTGGTCGTGGGTCCCGCTGGCAATGACTCGTCCGTCATCGAGGACCAGCACGCGACTGGCGAGGGCGATTGTCGAGATGCGGTGCGCGATGACGATGGTGGTGCGCTTCGTCAACAGCCCCCACAGAGCCTCGTAAATGCCCGCTTCCACGTGGACGTCAATCGCGCTCGTCGCGTCGTCCAGGATGAGAATCGGCGGATTGAGCAGCAACGTTCGTGCAATGGCTATGCGTTGCCGCTGCCCGCCCGACAGGGTGTAGCCCCGTTCACCAACGACGGTGTCGTAACCCTCGGGGAGCCGCACAATGAACTCGTTCGCATTGGCGGCGAGCGCCGCCGCCTGAATGTCCTTAATGGACGCATCGGGCCGTCCGTAGGCAATGTTGTCGGCGATGGAGATGGAGAAGAGGAAGGGCTCATCAAGCACAACGCCAACATTCTCGCGAAGTGACGGCAGCGTCACGTCGCGCACGTCATGTCCGTCAATCGTGATCGATCCATCCGTGACGTCATAAAAACGGTCGAGCAGTCGAGCAACGGTGGACTTGCCCGAACCGGTTCGTCCCACAATGGCGACCGTTTCACCGGGCGCAATGTGTGCGTCAAAGTTGCGGAGTATCTCGGCGCCGTTGTCGTAAGTGAACGTCACGTCGTTGAAGTCAATCGCGCCGCGTACGTCGAGTAGGTCGTACGCGCCCGGGCGCTCGACAATCTCTGGATTTTCGTCGAGGATCTCGAAGATTCGTCCGGCGCTGGCCTTGGCCCGTTGGCCCATCATGACGAGCTGGCCCAGCATCATGAACGGTGCTTGGAGCATCAAGAGATAGAGACTGAATGCGAGGATTTGCGGGTACGCCAAATCACCGTGCAGTACCATCCACCCGCCGCAGAGCAGCACGAGGGCGAGACCCAATTGCGGCAGGTTCTGCACCCACGGTGACCAGACCGCGCGAATATTCGCGTCCTTGATGTAGGCCCAGGCGACTCCTTCGGCAGCGTCAGCGAGGCGATTGATTTCCGCCTCTTCTTGCGCGAATGACTTCACGACGCGCACACCGTTGACGTTCTCGTCGACAATGGTGGCGACCTGGGCCAAACGGGACTGGGTGATCCACGAAATGGGGAACATGACGCGGCGCATCTTGATACCGACGACGTAAAGAATCGGCATCACGATCATGGAGATCAACGCCAACGCCCAGTTGATGCTCAACATGAAGCCGAAGGCCACGACCCCGATGAAACATTGCACGATAATGAGCGGCGCGAAGATGGAGTACATCTGCACGCTTCGGATGTCGCTGTTCGCGCGGCTGATGAGTTGACCTGATTGCACGCGGTCGTAGAAACTGAACGAGAGCCACGTCATGTGCTCGTAGATCAATGCGCGAAGGTCGGCCTCCACGTTGTATGCAGTGAAGTAGAGGTATTGACGAGAGATGATGCCGGCTACGCCAGCGAGCAGTCCAACGATGACGATGGAGATGACGTCGCGGTGCAGTGACGTCACGTGTTGCACGAACGTGTGATTGATGTCGTTGCTCAGCATGTTCGGCACGAGCACCTGGAAGATCAAGCTCACGAACGAGAGGACGATCGCCGTCACGAACGTCACGCGGTGCGACTTGATCACGGGCATCACCCGGAGCCACCAGGCGAGGTTCCGATCGCGCGAGATTTCGTTACGGGGACCGGGGTATTTCGACGTGACGCCGCCCAGCGGATTGGCCGATTCTTGCTCTTTTTTTCGCTCTCGGACGCGTTCAGTACGCGAAGAGAGGAAAGAAGCCATCGATCAATAATACCGAACACCCGTGACACTCAATCGTGGCCGCCGGCCCGACGTAGTGTGACCTCGTGCCTTCACTACAAGTCATCAATCATCCCATCGTGGCCGACAAGGTACGCCGCCTGCGCGACGTCGCGACGTCCAACGCCGACTTCCTGCGTCTGGCGGGTGAGATCTCTCGATTCGTCGCCTACGAAGCTTTCCGTGACACGCCACTCACGAAGACAACCGTCGACACGCCGGTCACCAAGGGCGCGCCGGCCGAGCGCATTGACACCGAATATCTGATCGTGCCAATTCTGCGCGCCGGTCTCGGCATGAGTCCCGCCGTGCAAGAAGTGCTACCGCACCACCGCGTCTGTCTCGTAGGACTTCGTCGCAACGAGGCAACGTTGCAGCCCGACGTGTACCTCGACGGTCTCCCCGAATCCCTCACCGGCGTGCACGTGGTGCTCTGTGACCCAATGTTGGCGACGGGCGGCTCACTCGTCTGCGTCCTCGACATGTTGCGCAGTCGAGGTGCTGGCGATGTCACGGTGTTATGCCTCATTGCAGCTCAGCCCGGTGTCGATCACGTCTTCGCGAATCATCCCGACGTGGTGATAGTCGCCGCAGCGCTCGACGAGAAACTGAACGATATTGGCTACATCACTCCCGGTCTCGGTGACGCCGGCGACCGACTGTTTGGTCCTCCGGCCCGCTAGGCATTACAGACCGATGTCCTCGTTCCAGAGGTCGGGGTGCTCGGTAATAAATGTCGCGAGCAGCTCGGTGCACGCCGGGTCGTCCAGGACGACAATCTCCACACCGAGTTCGGCCAGCCAGTCATGGCCGCCGTGGAAGTTCCGGGCTTCGCCAATGACGACCGCGCCGATATTGAATTGACGGACCAGACCCGAGCAGTACCAGCAGGGCGACAGGGTCGT
Source organism: Acidimicrobiales bacterium (assembly GCA_036509375.1). Taxonomy (GTDB): domain Bacteria; phylum Actinomycetota; class Acidimicrobiia; order Acidimicrobiales; family RAAP-2; genus RAAP-2. The sequence continues at coordinate 1,760 of DATCFS010000098.1, read as the reverse complement.
CACCATGACACTGTCGGGATAGTCGCGTCGACGTCCACCCTTGCGGAACGCGTCGGTCTCGGCGTGAACGGAGGAGTCGCTTTCCTGCACTCGCCGATTGTGCCCCGAACTGATCAATGTTCCGTCACGGAGGTAGAGCGCCGCGCCAATCGGGATGCCACCCTCACTGAGTCCGAGCGTCGCTTCGTCGTAGGCCGTGACGAGCATCCGGCGGGCGAGGTCGCGGTCGAGCGGTGGTTTGGTTGAACTCATCGGTTAAGTATGCTCCAGCACCGTGGGTGAACGCACGTACTCCGTCGATATTGGATCCCAACACGTGAACCTTCCCCTGGTTTCGCTCAACGAGGATTTGGCGCTCGCGCTGCTCATCACTGTCGACATGGGCGTCCAGTTCATGTCGCGGGCCGGTGCGGAACTGGCCGACATCCTTCGCCTCTACGACGTCGACATCGTGGCGACGGTGGCGACGATGGGCATTCCAGTCGTCGTCGAGGTCACTCGTCACCTCGGACTGGATCAGTACGTCATTTTGCACAAGACGCCCAAGATCCACCTCGCCGACGCGGTCAGTGAGACCGTGCGCTCCATCACGACCGACGCCGAACAGCGCCTGCTGTTCGATCGAGCTCGTATCAACGACGTCGTCGGCAAACGCGTGGCGATCGTTGATGACGTGATATCGACCGGTGCGTCGACGGGCACGGCGCTGCGACTCCTACGTGGCGTGGGTGCCAACATTGTGGTTATCGGCACCCTGGTCACGGAGGGCTCAGTGTGGCGAACGTCGCTGGGAAACGACGCCGCGATGGTTCGCGCACTTGGATCAATTCCGGTCTTTCGTCCCGATGGATCCGGTGGACTCGTCGAGGATTGGAACGGCTGAAAGCTCCTCATAGGGGAGTGGTGGAAGAAGAGCCCTCGGAGATTGGTCTCCGAGGGCTCTTCTTCGTTCTCGAGGTGTTCGAGTTTGATCAGCGATTGGGCTCGAGTTCCTTTTGACGCTTCACTTGGCGCGCGACGTTACCGGTCACCCTTTCCAGACCGAAATAAACGAGTGCCGCGATGACGATGCCGGTCGGTACGGAGAAGTCGGCGCCGCCGAACCAGCCGGCCGTGCAGACGCCGTGGACCAGCGCGCCGCCGCACGTTCCGCCGTAGTGGTTCGAGATGGGCGTCATCCAGTGGAACGGGAAGTTGACGGGCGGCGGAGCCTTCGAGAAGGCAATCGTGGCGCAGATCATGCCGACGAAGAACGCAACGATCGCGTTCCAGTTGATGCCGCTCGAGCCGACGTAGTAGAGACCATCCTTATCGGTGCGCTGAAGTTCGGCCGGGTTGTAGCGGTACTTTCGAAGGATCCAGTCCATGATGTAGATACCGAACCACGGGGCAATCCACACGATGATGACGCCCACGAACTCCTTCATGTAGAGCGAAAACGTCGATTGAAACATTGCCCAGATCGTCAGTCCGCAGGCCAGGAAGCTGTCGAGTACGACCGCCTGATAGCGCTTCAGTCGCAGTCCCATTGCCTGGAGTGACACGCCCGAGGAATAGAGGTCGAGTGAGTTGATGCCGAAGAGTTGGACGATTGCAAAGATGAGGAACAGCGCAACGACCCAACTCGGGATCGTGTGCTGAATGTGCAACGCCTCGAATGGATTCGACCCGTTCCAAGCAGCGATTTCGGCATTTGACGACACGAAGGTGAAGGTCGCGGCGCCCAAGACCATCATGAAGATCTCGGGGATGGCCGTTCC
>DATCFS010000097.1:0-2668 GCA_036509375.1 Acidimicrobiales bacterium | reverse complement strand
TCGGCACTACGCGACGCTGCGCAACACCATCGAAGGATGGAACGGGTTCGTGAAGGATCCCGCGCACGAAGCGCTGGCCCAGCCGGCGCGACGTCGGGTGCGCGGCATCGCCGCCCAGGGAGTCTTCGTCACCCTGCTCATCGTCGCGGCCAACCTACGCAAGATCGATACCCACCATCACCAGATGATTCATCGTGACGAGCTCGAAGCGAGAAAACGCGCCCGCCGCCGACGGGTGAGTCTGACGGACTACCTCGCCAGCTGACGTCGTTCACGAGACTCGCCGTCCGAACTGCGGACGTCTAGCCTCAATCATTCATGATCGGTGGACCGATCACTTGCAACGTTGATTTTCGAGTGGTTGAGGTCGTTGGGGAACAATGACGTCGCTGACGAAGGGTCGACGTTGCCCTTGGTGCAATTTTTGACCATGCAAAATGGCTCGGCGGGTCGATAAAGACGACGCTGACCCCTCACGGGTCGCACTCGGGAGAAAGTAATTCGACCTAGGTGAGTAGGGCGATTTGTTGATAGGCGCTCAGTAGTTGACGTGCCGTGGGCCAACCGTCGAGAAGACGAACGACGACGCGCCGAGCACTGCGCACGATGCGCCCCGGGGCGTGAAAGATCTCCCAGCGAAGCGCCTTCGGACGTGCGTCTCGCCAGCGTCCCTCGAGACAGAGCAGTTGGAACCACCGCACCACGTCACCGGCCATGGCGACGGTCATGAGCCAGTTGGCGTTGGCCTCAAACTTCATGAAGGGAAAGCGGGTGAGTCCGGACTCCTTCAGTCGTTGGATGTGGTCTTCGACGTGGGCGTGGGCTCGCATCACCACGTCGAGATCCACGGGGTCGCCCTCGCAGTCGGTGTAGAAACCCCAGTAGCGAAACTCGTCGCTCGGAAAGAGGCTGCGCTGGGCACCGGGGTGTAGGGGTTCTCGGCGCACGATGCAGCGCGTGCCACTGGGCATCTTTCGCAGGGTGAGAAAGTCGGTCACTTCACAGACACTGGTTCCACGACGCGGTGCGCCGTCTTGAGCGAGCGAGGGTTGCCAGAGGTCCTCGCGCCCCGCGACCGCGTAAAGAGCGCTCTGTAACCGGGCGTTGGCGCGGGCGGTCACCGAGAAGTTGACCTTGCGGGCTCGACACGCCGCCAAGAATTCGAAGGTGCAGCCCGCGTTGTCGGCGCGCGCGATGACCTGGCGAGATGGCGTGAACTCATCAGCGACGCCGTGGCCGGCGCGAATCGACGCGGGTAGTTGGCAGAGAGCCGCGTCCAAGACCTCAACGTGATCGGCCGCGTTATGGGCCGTCGCGTTGCCCGGGCGAAGGGTGTGACTCAGCGTCTCGCCCGTGAGGTCAGCGAAGCAGAACAGTGGGTGGAAGCCGAACCCGCCCTTATAGGTCGCAGCGGCGTTCTCCTTGGACTCAGCGAGTCCCATCACCAGCGACGCGTCAAAGTCGAGGATCACCGGTTCATCAACGTCGACGTCGACCTTCGCCCAGATCTTTTGACGAACGTCAGCGAGGGCTCGCGCGAAGTGCTCGCGCTGTTGGGCGTCGAACTCGTGAAAGGTGCGATAGACCGTCGAATCCGAGGGCACGTCGCCAAAGAGCTCGCTCTGTGCGCGCAGGTGTTCGACGTCGGCGCAGCTCTCGCCGCCGCCCGCCAGCACGAGGGCCATCTGCACGAGCACCTTGCCCCGATCGTGACGCAGTGCTCGTTGGCTCGCCGGTTCAATGCACGACGTGAGCGCAGACGCGAGGCCTAATGAGTCGGCCAAACTACCGAGCGCGTGCAGGCCAACGTGCGCGACGACGCCCTTTCCGCCGGGTTCCACACTGACGCGATTCGTTGCAGTACTGTTCATCTGAGAAGTGCCCTTCGTCGTTGGTGTCCTGGTTGTTTCGCAACTCCAGTTTCCCTTGCGCGGAGGGCATTTTCGCGTATTGCGAGTGGTTAGTTCAGACGAACTGGTGAATAATCGGGGCTAGTCAACCAATGACCAGAGCGAATGTCGCAGCGTCATGGCACACTGTTGCGACCGACTTTTGTCGGTGCAGTCAGCCGACTTCTGTCGCTAACTTATGGCAGTCCCAACGGGATTCGAACCCGTGCCTCCACCTTGAGAGGGTGATGTCCTAGGCCACTAGACGATGGGACCATGAAAAGCCAACGTGCCCGTTGACTCGTTCGCTCGGGGGCAAGGACTCGAACCCTGAATAACTGGACCAGAACCAGTTGTGTTGCCAATTACACCACCCCCGAAGGGCTGCGCAATCTTATCGGAGTCCCCTTCTCAGTTGCCAGACGGAAGGTGGATCTTCGGAACGTGCACGCCGTGCACGTGAATCTTGCTCGCTGTGGTCGTCCACGAACTCAGTCGTCCAAAGCCAATGACTCGGCCTACACCGACTTCGAGGGTCTCTTTGAGGTAGTAGCGCCACAGCTGATGTTTGATCGTGGGTGAGTCTCGAACGGGTGAGGGGTAGGACTTGAGACCCTGCGAGGAGGCGATCGCCATCGCGCGAAACTCGTGAAAGGGATCGGTCACCGTGATCACCGTCGTGATGTGGCGTCGCTTCAACTTCTTGATCACCGTCTGGACGTTCTGCCAGGTGTCGCTCCCGGCGCCCTGCAAGACGCGCGACGAAGTAACGCCGTGGT
>DATCFS010000096.1:0-4601 GCA_036509375.1 Acidimicrobiales bacterium | reverse complement strand
CGGACCGCCGCCACATCGAGCCCCGAACTTCACAGCCGCCCGTTTCACGTCGAACGATCTAGTCGCCCGGTCGGTATCCGTACGAAGTACCGTCGCCGCTGTCGCGGGGATTTTCTTCGCGGTCAATGGCACTCGTACCGGCGCCCGTACCGAACCGCCTCGGCAGGTAATCCGGCCCGCCCGCGCGACGAGTGTTGACGAACTTGCCAAGGCCCGTCACGGCGACGAAGAAGAGAATGATGTACACGATGACCATGTGAGCCCCCGGCAGTGGTTGGACGTGACCATAGCCCACGACAAATCCGCGCACTCGACGGTCGAAATCACCTCATCCGAGCCATTTCATCGACGGCCGGCTCACGAACGCCGCGCCGCGAATGGTATTACGGAATGGTGACTTTCGGCCCTGCCAACGGAGCCGATATGCGCTCTAGGTTCCTTGAAGGACCTGGAATGACCGATGGTTCGGCCACTTCTGGATCTTCGAGAGGCACCCAGCCGCTCGTTAGGTGACGAAAGAAGAATGACATGAAGGCTCTCGTATACAAAGGCCCCGGCCAGAAGAGTTGGGAAGACGTGCCCGACCCGAAGATTCTGAAGAACACCGACGTGATCGTGAAGATGGTCGCGACCACTATTTGCGGCACCGACCTGCACATTTTGAAGGGCGACGTTCCCGAAGTCGACCTCGGACGCATCCTCGGCCACGAGGGCATTGGCATTATCACCGAGATCGGCAGTGGCGTCACGCAACTGGCCGTCGGCGACAAGGTCATCCTGTCTTGCGTGAGTTCGTGCGGTCGCTGTTCGAACTGTCGCCAGGGCCTCTACAGCCACTGTCTCGACGCTGAGGGTGTTGCCGGCATCGGATGGATCTTCGGTTACATGATCGACGGAACCCAAGCTGAGTTCGTGCGCGTGCCCTTCGCCGAGAATTCGGTCTACAAGATTCCGGCCGACATGAGTGACGCCGAAGGCATCCTGCTCTCCGACATCCTCCCGACCGGTTTCGAGATCGGCGTCCAGTACGGACAGGTGCAGCCCGGTGACGTGGTCGCCGTGATCGGTTCCGGTCCCGTGGGCCTCTCGGCCGTCATGACCGCTCGACTCTACGGACCGTCAAAGGTGATCGCCATCGACCTCGACAGTGCCCGCCTGAAGCGCGCCGGCGAATTCGGTGCCACCGATACGGTCAACTCCGGTGAGTCGGACTGGAAAGAGCAAGTGCTCGCTCTCACCGACGGTGCCGGTGTCGACGTTGCGATCGAGGCCGTGGGTGTTCCCCAGACCTTCACGATGGCCACCGAGATCGTGCGCCCCGGCGGACACGTCGCCAACATTGGCGTCCACGGCAAGTCGGTTGACTTGAAACTCAACGAACTGTGGATCAAGAACATCGACATCTCGATGGGACTCGTCAACACGAACACGCTCGGCATGTTGCTGAAGCTCGTCGAAGGCAAGAAGTTGCCCGCCGACAAGTTCGTCACCCACGAGTTCACGTTCGATCAGATGATCGAGGCCTACGACGTCTTTGGCAACGCCGCCAAGTACGACGCGCTGAAGGTGCTCATTCACTAGTCGGAGTCGGAAATGACTTGACGACCACTGGTCGTCACGAACGCCTGGACCTATCAGTCCAGGCGTTCGACGATCATGGCCATGCCTTGGCCGCCGCCGACGCACATTGATTCCATCCCGAAACGGGCGCCCGAGTCCTCAAGGGAGTTGAGCAGCGTCGTCATGATGCGCGCACCGGTCATGCCGAAGGGGTGGCCGAGAGCAATGCCGCCGCCCCTGATGTTCAGCTTGTCGAGCGTGATGCCGAGATGCTTGGCGCTCGGGAGCACTTGGGCCGCGAACGCTTCGTTGATCTCCACGAGGTCAATGTCGTCAATCGTCATGCCGGCGCGCTTCATGGTCTGGCGACAGGCCTCGATGGGGCCGAGACCCATGATCTCGGGATTGAGACCACTGACGCCACTGGCGACAATGCGCGCGAGAGGTTTTATACCGAGTTCCTTCGCTCGAGTGTCACTCATCACCACGACGGCCGCCGCGCCGTCGTTCAAGGGACAGGCATTGCCGGCCGTGATGGTGCCGCCCTCACGAAAGACCGGCTGGAGCGTCGAGAGCCGCTCGAGCGTCGTGCCGGCGCGCGGGCCGTCGTCCTTGGAGACGACCGTACCGTCGGGCAGCGTGACCGGAATGATTTCGCGCTCGAAGAAGCCGTTCTCTTGGTGTTCGACGGCGAGCTCTTGACTACGAACCGCAAACTCGTCCATTTCGAGACGGGAGACGTGCTCGTACTCAGCGACGTTCTCGGCAGTTTGGCCCATGGCGATGTAGATGTCGGGGAGGCCGGGCTGCGGGCTCCACGGTTCGCTCACGCGCTCGGAGCGCTTCGCGGTGCGGTCCATGGCGTCACTGAACAAGGGGTTGGTCGCCTTGCCGCTGTCCGACGCGCCGCTCGCGAATCGTGAAACGGTTTCCACGCCGGCGGCGATGAAGACGTCGCCCTCGCCGGCGCGAATCGCGTGGGCGGCCATGCGAATGGTCTGGAGCGATGAGGAGCAGTAGCGGTTGACCGTGACGCCGGGTACGTTGTCGAGTCCCGCGAGCAGGGCCGCGACGCGCGCAATGTTGAAACCGGACTCGCCGGCCGGCTGACCACAGCCCACCATCAAGTCCTCGACGGTTTGAGGGTCGAGCGCGGGGATTTTCGCGAGTACGGCACGCACCACGAGCGCGGTGAGGTCGTCGGGACGCATGTCGACGAGGGTGCCCTTGAAGGCCCGTCCAATGGGGGTGCGACCGGTGGCGACAATGACGGCGTCGGGCATGAAATCCTCCTAGGGGTTACTTCTAAGTAACTTCGTGGAGAGCATACCGAAACGGCTCCGGCGGCGACGACTCAATTGGTCGGCAGTGGACCGGCGTCACCGAAGCCCTGGCGAACGCCCTGACCGGCCCGTCGCGCGAGCTGGTCGGGATCGAAGATCATCCAGTAGGCGTTGCGCGCGTGCTTGCGGCTGCGGTCCTCGAAGACCTTGGCGAGGACCTCGGGATCGTCGGATTCGTCCTCGTGCACGAAGACTTCGAGGATGGGCGTCGAGGTCATGAGTTGGGCCTGCATGATGCCCTGGGACGCTTCGTGCGCACAGATCTTGTCGACGTCGGCACTTCCGGGCATGCCCAGAGCGATGACGATCGCGCAGTCGTCCTGTTCGATCATGTTCTTGGCCGCCACGGCCAGGTCCTTGAAACCGGGCACAGTTTTGGAGACGACGGCAAATGATTCGCCGTAACCGGGACAGGAGGTCAACTCGCGTCGAGCGGCGTCGCCCATGTCGTAGCGCGCGAACATGGTGTCCACGACCCCGATACGGACCTTCTTCGCCTTCAACTTGCTCGTTGTTTTCTTCGCCACGTCGTTCCCTTCGATACGCCGTCCATTCTAGGAGGGAGGGTCGAAAGGCCCTTCAAGGTGGGATTTCACACGACGTAGAGTGGCCTTCGGAAGGTAGGTGACCAATGGCGTGGGACTTTGAGACGGAACCGGAGTTTGAAAAGCAACTCGTCTGGATGCGCGAATTCGTCCAAGAGGAGATCACGCCCATCGAGACCCTCGACCTGAGCCACGATCAGGCGCTCGCTTTCATCAAACCAATGCAGCAAGAGGTGCAGGAGCGTGGTCTCTGGGCGGCGCATCTTCCGACCGAACTTGGCGGCATGGGATTTGGTCAGGTCCGTCTCGGACTCATGCACGAAATTCTCGGCAAGACCCCTTACGGTCCGGTCGTCTTTGGTAACAATGCCCCCGACTCGGGCAACGCCGAGCTGTTGGCGGCCGGCATGGAAATGACGGGCCAGGAGTACATCCGCGAACGCTGGCTGCAGCCCCTGCTCGACGGCTCCATTCGCTCCGGTTTTTCGATGACTGAACCAGAGACCGCGGGCAGCGACCCGCGCCTCTTGAAGACGCGCGCCACCAAGGACGGCGAGGAGTGGGTCATCAATGGTCACAAGTGGTACACGACTAACGGATCGGTTGCGGACATCCTCGTGGTGATGGCCGTCACCAATCCCGACGTCCACCCGTACCAGGGCTCGTCGATGTTCGTGGTGCCGGCCAACGCGCCAGGCGTTGACATCGTTCGCGACGTGGGATCAATGGACGACCCCGATAACCACTACGGACGCTTTGGCAACCACGCCGAGATTCGTTACGTGGACGTGCGAATTCCGGCGGAGAATCTCATTGGACCGGAGGGGTCGGGATTCCTGCTGGCCCAGGCGCGACTCGGACCGGGACGAATCCATCACTGCATGCGCTGGCTCGGCCAGAGCCAGCGGGCCTTCGACATGATGTGTGAGCGAGCAGTGAGCCGCTTCACGCACGGTTCAATGCTCGCCGAAAAGCAGACCGTGCAGAACTGGATCGCCGACAGTCGTGCCGAGATGCACGCCGCTCGACTCATGACGCTGCACGCCGCGTGGAAGATGGATCAGGTGGGCGCGTCGGCGTCACGCGACGAAATTGCGATGATCAAGTACTACGGCGCGACCGTGCTGCACAACGTCATCCACCGCTCCATTCA
>DATCFS010000095.1:0-2315 GCA_036509375.1 Acidimicrobiales bacterium | reverse complement strand
TTGTCACGGTGTGATGAAGTGAGCGACTCCCACGTTACGCCTGAATCGAGCACGAGAATCTTTCGCTGACCCGGTCGAACGACGGGTGAAGAATTGGTTTCGACTTGTTGACGCTGCGCGTCGGCGCCGGCGACCTCGTCGGGAAAACGCCAGTGATTGTTGGCTGCGTCAGTGGGACGGTTGGGCGCGTCGTCCAGTTCGAGATCGGTCACTTCATCAGAATTGAAGAGTTCATCGACCGAGATGTCGAATGCCGAGCAGATGGAAAAGAAGGTCGCCACCGAGGGCTGCGCTTTGCCCGTTTCCAATTGTGAGATGAATGACGCCGAGACGTCGATGTCGCGCGCAAACTGGAATGCGTGGGGCTCGTCAACAAGACCCTCTACGACCTCGGGTGTCGTTGTGGCCCAGCGCCGAGGAGTTTGGATTCGCGAACGAGGAGGCGGCCTTCGGTCTTCAGTACGGCCACGGCATCGGACTGTCAGTTTGGGAGCGACCGATCTTCAGCCGCATGGTCTCGCTCGACCACCCCGAAATCCTCGAAGAGGGAATGGTCTTCGCGCTGGAGACGTATTGGCCCGCAAAGGACGGTTGGTCGGCCGCTCGCATCGAAGAGGAGCTCGTCGTCACGGCGACGGGCTGTGAAGTCATCATCAAGTTCCCAGCTGAGGAGTTGCTCGTCGCCGGGCAGCGGCACTTCAGCGCCGGCGGACCGGTGAATGGTCTTCGCGAGTCACAGTCGAATCGCAACACGGCGGCCGGTCGAGGCGAAGTCACGAAGTAGTCTCTCAACGACTCACTCCATCGCCGTCATCCCAAGTACCTGATCGAGGGGTCGTTATCATCACAGCGTACGCGTGAAAGGTGACTGATGATTGCGGCAACAACTTCGTCCGGCGGTTCGGGTTTCACGATCATTTTCCTGGTGATCATCGTCTTTTATATCGTCGGATTCTGGAAGCTCTTCACCAAGGCCGGCCAACCGGGCTGGGGAGCGATCATCCCCGTGTACAACATCTACTTATATTGCAAGATTGCCGGGCGACCCGGTTGGTGGATATTCCTCTTCCTCATACCCATCGTCAACATCATCGTGGGTCTCATCCTGGCCATGGACGTGGCGAAGAACTTCGGCAAATCGTCGGGATTCGGAATCGGGCTGTGGATTCTTGGCTTCATTTTCGTGCCGATCCTGGCGTTCGGTTCAGCGCAGTACGCGCCGATTCAACGGAGCTAACGGTCGGGCGCGAAGGCGTCGGCAACGTCGCTCGGCATTCGACGAATGCGTGCCGTCGTGTCGACGCACACGTGGTCAGTTAGCGAGACGACCACGCAGTGACGGGGCCCACGACTTGAAGATGGACCGCGTCACCGACAGCGAACTTCTCGCTGCTCTGCAAACGAACCGTGAGTACGTGTTGCGCGTTTGACGTGTTGAATGACACGCGGTATACGGAGTCGTGCCCGTGAAAGTCCGATTCCAAGATCGCGACGTCCACCGTCGTCGCACCCGCCGTTCGCGAGAGGACGAACTGCTCGGGGCGAATGAGTACCGTCACCTCGCCGTCAGTTGCGCTTGTGTGTCCCCTAACGCTCAATGATCCAAAGTCCGTGACGACCACGTCATCGTTCAGATGGCCAACGACCAGATTGGCGTCACCGACGAACTGCGCAACGCCGGTATCGATGGGGCGTTCGTAGAGATCGAGGGGCGTGGTGCTCTGCACGATGCGGGCGTCGCGGATCACCGCCACCTGGTCAGCCATCGACAACGCCTCATCTTGATCGTGGGTAACCAGAACGGCAGTCGTGCCGACCCGTTTCAGAATCTGTCGCACGTCGGAGCGCACGTCCGATCGCGCACTCGCGTCGAGCGACGCGAACGGCTCGTCCAAGAGTATGAAACGGGGATTGACGGCGAGCGCTCGCGCCAAGGCGACACGTTGTTGTTGACCGCCCGAGAGTTGGTGGGGGTAGCGCCGCGCCAGCGGTCCGAGATCGATCGCGTCAAGGAGGGCGTCCACATCGCGGCCCCGTCGTTGACGCCGCGCCAGTCCGAAGGTCACGTTCTCCTCGACGGAAAGATTCGGAAAGAGACTTCCGTTCTGCGACACGTAACCTACGTGCCGACGTTCGGGCGGTACGTAGGTGTCCGGTCCGTCGAGCACGTCGCTGCCAATCATCACCGTACCCTCGTCGGCGCGGTCGAATCCGGCGATGATGCGAAGCAGCGTGGTCTTCCCACTGCCCGACGGGCCGAGGATCGCCGTGAACGATCCGGCCGGCACGCTCAGGTTCACACCGACCAGCACCGG
>DATCFS010000094.1:0-2991 GCA_036509375.1 Acidimicrobiales bacterium | reverse complement strand
TCGGGGTTTATGAAATCCACGTGCAACCGATTCTTCGCGGTCCTCGACTCAGCAACCTTGTTGAAATACCACGCCGATTCACTCCGTTCAGTGTCCGCACCCCCAATGGACGCAAATGCATCACTACTGCCGTCATCAACTGGTCTATCAAGGACGGCTGACCAAAACGCCGCAGTGCGCAACACGTCCTCGCAGTCCAGTGTGATATTGCCAATCTTGAACATCCTTTGCCTCCTCATGTTTTGCGGCCAATTGACCGACGCCGGTTTCGAGCGAGAGAAACGCCTACTGCCAGTCGCGAACCGCCTGGCCCAACGTCGGGCTGACGTCCCTCGTTAGGAGAGGCGCCAGGGACGCGGCCGTGGTCGCACCAAGATTGAAGTCATCTCTCTCGAAGAAGCAGTCCCAAAAGCGAACAAGCCCGTCCTCTCCATCGATCTCGAACATCGTTGCCGCGAGCCGCTGCCACCGGTACTGATACCAGACGTAATTCAATGGACTCATTGCATCGTCGCCACCGGTGTAGTGAGCTTGGAGTTCTTCCAACGAAGTGAAACCATCGGCCCTCATCCGATCGGACAACGTTCTGCATCGCGCTCCTACCGTTGACAGTACCTCGAGGGTCGCCAGACTCTCCGGCAACTCAGTGGCGACGAACGCGTGCAGCGCCAGGTTGGCAAATATCTCACTCAGCCAGAATGTCGGAAGCCGTAAATCGCCCATCACCTCGAAGGCGTGCCCGAGTTCATGGATCGTGATGAGATCGAAGAACGGTTGTAGGTTCACGCCTCCGTCGCCGTCTGGGTACGTGGCGAGCACGGTCGCGAACTCCTCGGGTGAGGCACCATCGTGGAGATCTTGCGCAATGGTCACCCAGAAGTCGCCAACGCCAGCGGGCATCACCACGATGCCGGGACGAATCTGACCAGCATCATCGTTGAAGAACGGCAGTCCGTACGGACACCTCGACGTCAGGTCCGCCCAATCTGATTCGTCGGCCACGATCAGTGCGATGTCTGGCGAAACTCCTACGAAGAACCGTTTGAAATAGTCGTAGGCCCGTGCGGCAATATCGGCCGAAACCCGCGCCCGTTCGAGCGCACCAGTGCTGTAACGAACTTCAAAGGGATAGCCCTCAAGGAGCGACAGGTCTGGGCTCACGCTCACCGAACAAGACTAGAACCGCACTCAAGTCCGACCGACGTGTTCGCACGGTTGTCGTTGACTGGCAGATGACAGTGAACATCGCTCGAAACGAAGGACGCGGGCTCACTTGACCGTTTGCGAGGCACGTTATACATTTGCTGGCGGCTCTACGGTACGGATGCCGCCCAACTAGTGACGGTGGGAGTAGAGATTCGTAAAGTAATCCTCTCCGAGTTCTTGTCGTTTGACGGGGTGGCCGAAACACCCACGGACTTCATTCTTGAATTCAACGATGAAGTCATGGATGAATATGGCGCGTCGGTCCTCTCCACTCTGGACACGGTGATTCTTGGCCGACGTACGTACGACGAGTGGTCGGCGTTTTGGCCGGACAGCGACATCGAACCCTTCGCCAGTTTCATCAATAACGTCCCCAAGTTCATTTTCACGTCGACTCCCCTCGAGCGATCGTGGATGAACACGACTGTTGCCGATAGTCCACTTAGGGAATTTGTCACTTCGCTGAAGAACGAACCGGGCGGCGACATCGGGGTCACCGGCAGCATCACCCTGAGCCAATCGTTGCTCGCGCAGGGGTTGGTCGATGAACTCAGACTCGTGATTGCCCCAACGGTCATGGTGAACGGTCGCAAGCTCTTTGACGGAACGACGCCGAGTCGCTTCGAAGTGACCCGAAACGTCACCTCGCGCACTGGCTACCTCCTCGTCAACCTTCGATTCGTAGAAGCCCCGAGCTCAACGAACTAGATTTGCGGACCGGCACGGGCCGTCAGGAAGCCGCACTAAGGCAACGGGGCCGACTCTCGTCAGCGACGGTCGAATCGCGTCCAACCCTTCAGGACGACGTCCGACGGTCGACCCCGTCCCAGACGGGCGTCACGCGAGCGCGTCGATCGACTCCATCCCACGAAATCACCAGTTCACTGGATGTGAGCGTGATCAGGCGATCTAAGGAAACGTTGGCCACCAATCGAGGTTTCTCTTCGCCGGAGGATCTATCCCATATTTGGAGCACACCCTCGACGATGATGACCTCGGTTCCCTGCACCTCGCGTACGTTGGTTTCTCGGTCCTCGCCGTAGACCCGCTCGTAGATTTCGAATGCGATCACTGTTTCTCCATCGACGAAGGATTCGCTAGTACCAATATCGTAGAACCGAGCGCGGGAGTGGGACGACGGTTAGTAGTTCGAGGTTGTAATTTCTGCCGCCCGTTCGCGACCGACTCAGCCAACGGTCAGGACTTCTCACATCGAAATGCTCGCGAGTGCGTCCTAGACCGAGCCACCACCAACCTAGGAATCACCCTCGTGGCTTCGGTTCGCGGATCTGGTACCAAGGAGTGCCGTTGATGAACGAACCCACACCGCAATCAGCAGGAGCCAGATAATGAGTCGCAACCACGGGTGGAACCCGCCAAACGGGTCCTCGGTCTGGAGTGGTGCATAGCCCACCCACCCCGTCGGAGCATGGGAACCCAGAGTAGTCAACCACCCGCCCAGTACGTAGAAAGCCAATCCAAGACCGATTACGACGACGACGGCCTGGGAGCGATTCAGGGAGCGATCTTGCACGCTTCGATTCTTCCACGCAGTGTGCGAAAAGAGTGACTTACTGAAGGTCGCCGCGCCCCGCGACCTCTCATTGGCGGTTGAACTCTCACGCTGGAACTTGTGCGGTTGCGGCGATTATCTGATCGAGCAATGTCTGATCTGGAAGCACCAGCGCGTCGAGTGACGGCAGTTCGCGGATCCGATCGAAGGCTTGACCGATGTATTGACCTTCGATGACCGGACTATGGCATGAGGCGATCGTCGCGATGTCG